>JAFYLV010000077.1 GCA_017556885.1 Clostridia bacterium
AGATCTTCAGCGGCAGACCCGGGAAACCGGCACCGCAGCCCACGTCGATCAGCCGGCGGGCATCCTGCGGCAGATAGGCGGCGGGAGTGAGACTGTCGGCAAAGTGGCGGACGGCCACCTCGTCGGGATCGGTGACGGCGGTGAGGTTGTATTTTTCATTCTCCTCGATCAGCCGGCGGGCATAGATCTCAAAGCGCTCCGCGGCCTCACGGGGCAGTTCAGGCAGCCCGAGGCCTGCCAGATAGGTATTGACAGGTGACCAGTTCATACGTTGCTCTCTCCTCCCCCGCTGTAACGGCGGTTTTCCAGCCAGATCATCAGCACGGCAATATCTGCCGGGCTGACACCGGAAATACGTCCGGCCCGGCCGAGATTTTCCGGCCGCAGGCGGGAAAGCTTCTCCCGCGCCTCGATACGAAGACCGCGGATGTCGTTATAGTCGATATCCTGCGGAAGCTCCCGGCTTTCCATACGTTCGAATTTTGCCACGCGCTCCTGCTCGCGGCGGATGTAACCCTCGTACTTGACAAGGATCTCCGCCTCCTCCCACACGTCGCGGGGAAGCTCCGGACGGTTTCCATCCAAAGGCGCCAGCATCTCATATCCAACACCCGGGCGGCGCAGAAGGGCATCCAGGGCGGCAGTGCCGGTAAAGGGCTCGCTGCCGGCCTCCGTGAGGATGCGGTCGCTTGCCTCGCTTGCCGGAATGCGGGTGGCGGCAAGGCGCTCCATCTCCGCACGAACGGCGGCGTATTTTTCCTCGGTTCGGTGAAGTTTTTCATCGGAAATCAGACCGATCTCGTGTCCGATGCGGCAAAGGCGGTCGTCGGCATTGTCCTGCCGCAGAATAAGGCGGTATTCCGCCCGGGAGGTCATCATACGATAGGGTTCGTTGGTGCCTTTTGTGACCAGATCATCGATCAGCACACCGTTATAGCCCTGCGACCGGGTCAGAATGACCGGCGGCAATCCCTGCAGGCTGCGGGCGGCATTGATGCCCGCCATCAGCCCCTGGGCAGCGGCCTCCTCATAGCCGGAGGTGCCGTTAAACTGTCCCGCGCCGTAAAGGCCGCGGACGGATTTATGCTCCAACGACTGGTAAAGCTCAGTGGGATCCACACAAAGATATTCAATGGCATAGGCCGGGCGCTGTACTTCTACATTCTCAAGACCGGTGACGGTGCGCATCATGGCCAACTGCACATCCTCCGGCATGGAGGAGGACATGCCCTGCAGGTACATTTCATCAGAATCGGCGCCGGTGGGCTCCAGAAAGAGCTGATGACGCGGATGATCGGGGAAACGAACCACCTTATCCTCAATGGAAGGGCAGTAGCGCGGACCGACACCCTTGATATCTCCGCCAAAAAGGGGGGAACGGTGGAGATTTTCTGTAATGATGCGCCGGGTCTCCTCGGTCGTCCAGGTGACATAGCAAACCTCGGTGTTTTCCTTCGGTTTTTCCGTATCAAAGGAAAAGGCGCGGGGCGGGCAATCGCCGGCCTGCAGATCCATCCGGGAAAGATCCACGCTGCGACGGTGGATACGGGCAGGGGTGCCCGTTTTGAAGCGACGCAGGGTCAGGCCTGCCTTTTCAAGGGATGCGCCGAGGCTCTCGGCGGCAAACATGCCGTCCGGTCCGCCGGTGCGGCTCCACTCGCCGATGATGAGGCGGCCTTCGAGATAAGTTCCCGTGGCAATAATGACGGATTTCGCTTCATAAAAAGCACCCGTCTGGGTGATAACACCGCGAACGGCACCGTCCTCCACGCAGAGTTCAACAATTTCTGCCTGCTTGAGCTCCAGATTTTCCTGCCGCTCCATACAACGCTTCATATACGCGCGGTACTGCATACGGTCGATCTGCGCACGGGGGGAATAGACCGAGGGGCCCTTGCCGAGATTGAGCATACGGAACTGCAGGGCGCAGGCATCCGCCGCGCGTCCCATCTCGCCGCCGAGGGCATCGATCTCGCGAACCAGCTGGCCCTTTGCCGTACCGCCGATACAGGGGTTGCAGGGCATGTTGGCCACGGCATCCAGATTGATGGTAAAGCAGACGGTCTTCGCTCCGAGACGGGCAGCGGCCAGGGCGGCTTCCACCCCGGCATGACCTGCGCCGATCACGGCAATATCAAATTTTCCGGCTTCGAATACGGTCATTTTGATATGATATCCTATAGTTTTAAGAATCTTTACTTACCGATGCAGAAACGGGAGAATACTTCCTTTTCCACATCCTCGGGAACGGCGATGCCGAGTACGGAGCCGACGGCCTCACAGGCCTCGGTGACGCAGCCCCACAGGGCATCCTCCGCTCCAAGCTCCAGCGCTGTAAGCGCATCTCGCACCAGCTCCTCCGCCCGGGAGAGCATATCCCGCTGGCGGGCATTGGTAACGAGAGAGCCGTCAAAGCGCACCCCGGAAAAGCCCGCGGTACGGGTGATCGCGGCAGCAAGGGCATCAAAACCCTCGCCCGTTACGGCAGAAACAGATATGCAGGTGTTAAACGTATTTTCAAGGCGCGTTTTCGTGGTATTATCGACAGTTAAGTCGCATTTATTGCACAGACAGATGATGTTCTCACCTGCAAGGGAAAGCACCTCTTCGTCCTCTTCGGTCAGAGGGGCTGAAACGTCAAAGACTGCGAGGATAAGTCCCGCACGGTCAACCTCGGACCGGGCAAGAGCAATACCCATGCGCTCCGGAACCGTCGTTCCCTCGCGCAGTCCTGCGGTATCCGCAAGACGGAGAGGGACACCGCCGACGCAGACCTTTTCCGTCACAACATCACGGGTCGTACCGGCCTCGTCGGTAACGATGCTGCGGGAAAAGCCGAGCAGACGGTTGAAAACCGAGGACTTTCCGGCATTGGGCCGTCCGACCACCGCCGTGTGCAGACCGTCGCGCAGGATCTGTCCGCTGCGGGCGCCGCGCACAAGCTCGCAAAGGGTCTTGCCGGCGGCGGCAAGCTCCGCTGCCGCGCCATCGGTATCGGGGGCAGAGACGTTCTGATCAGAATAGTCCATCACCGCAGTATAGGCCGCTGCAACACTGCGCAGGTTTTCATACACCGAGCGAATGCGCGCACCGTAGGCACCGGAAAGCTGGGCGGCGGCATTTTTTACCGCGCCCTCCCAGTCGGCGGATATGAGATCCGCCACGGCCTCGGCCTGGGTCAGATCCATCTTTCCGTTTAAGAATGCCCGGCGGGTAAATTCGCCCGGCCCTGCCATACGGGCACCGCAGGCAAGAACACGGTCAAGCACCGTCTGTAAAAGCGCAGGGCCGCCGTGGCATTGCAGCTCCACGGTATCCTCGCCGGTATAGCTTGCGGGACCGGGAAAGAAGATGGCAAGGGCATTGTCCAGCACCTCGCCGCGCTCACCGTGGATCTCGCCGAATACGGCACTTCTTGCAGGACGATCTGCGAGTTTACCGCCGCTTTTGGGGAAAAAGAGGCGATCTGCAATGATCTCCGAATCCCGTCCGGAGATGCGTATAATGCCAACGGCACCGGGAGCCGGTGCCGTCGCAATCGCGGTGATGGCCGCGTCCTGATTCAGTTTCATTCCGCGTCCTGCGCCTGCGCCTCGGGGGCGGAAGCGACATTCTGCGGGCGGTTCTGCCGATTGCCGGAATGGTGACGGTTACGTCCGCCGCGGCGGCCGCGGTTGCGGCGACCGGAGGAGGAGGAAGCCGGCACGGGGGCTTCGGTGCAGTCCTTGGGGCTGATGACCACGCGGCGCATGGGATCCACGCCGGTGGAATAGGTGGTAACCTTCTCGTTTGCCTGCAGGGCCGTGTGGATGAGACGGCGCTCGGTGGGGGACATAGGCTCCAGGGTCACCGGGCGGTTCTGGCGGATGGCATTCTCTGCCATGCGGCGGGCAAGACGGGTCAGGGTCTGCTCACGCTTCTCGCGGTAATTCTCGGTATCGATGATGACACGGGTATGTCCGCCCTCACGGTCTCTGTTGAAGGCCAGAGAGGAGATATACTGGATGGCATCCATGGTCTCGCCGTGGCGGCCGATAAGCTTGCCCATGTTGGGACCGGAGAGAGCGACCTCAACGGCATCCTCGCGGCGCTCGGTGATCTCGGCGTTTGCCTCGATGCCCATGCGGTCCAGAAGGCCGATGATGAAGGGGATCGGCGCCTCATCGGACACGGGAAGCTTGACAAAGGGCTCTGCGGGCTTCTTCTCGCGGGGGGCATTGTCGCGGCGGCGGTCGTTATTGCTGCGGCGCTCACCGCGGTTGTCGTTCTGCACCTTCTTGGGGGTCGCGGCGACGGGATTTGCGGACTTGTCCGCAGGGATCTTCATGTACAGACGGGGCTCGGGGACCGAGGTCTTCTTTGCGGCAGCCTCAGCAGGCTTCTCCGCTGCGGGACGGGCCTTGGGGGCCTCGGCGGCGATTTTGTCCAGCTTTTCCTGGCTGACGTTGAAGATGGGCTTTGCCACCTTCTTGGGTGCCTCGGCAGCCTTCTCTTCCTTGGGCTCGGGCATACCGTCATCAAAGGTCACGCGGATGCGGGCATCCACGGCACCGATGCCAAGGAAGCCGCTCTTCTGGCGCTCCAGGACCTCGACACTGACGTCGTCACGGTCCATTTTCAGTTCATTCAGGGCTTTTTCGATGGCAGCATCGATGTTTTTGCCCTTATACTCTAAACTTTTGATCATTTCAGATAAATTCCTCTTAAATCAATCTTCGGCGATCGAGTTCTTCTCGGCCTTTTCGCTGGCCTCCAGCTCGGCAGCCTTCTGCTTGTTTCTCTTCTTGCGGGCCTCTTCCTCGGCGCGCTTCAGGGCAGCGGCATCCTCCTGCCGCTTGACGATCTTGTTGGCGAGGTACTCCTGCACAATCGTCAGGATGTTGTTCATAATCCAGTAAACGGAGATAGCCGCAGGGATGCTGAAGCCGATGAGCAGGGTCATGACAGGCATCATGTAAAGCATCATTCTGTTGGTGGACTGGGTGGTCTTTGCGGCGGGATCGTTGCTGTTCTGAGCAGCGTTCATGGGGTTCATCTTCTGCGTCATGTAACCGCTGAGGAACGAAGTGGCCACGGAAACGGCGACAATGAGAAGCAGACCCCAGCTGAAGTTGGGATCGGAGAAGTTATAGGTGGGATTCTTGGACAGGTTGATACCGAAAAGATCAAACCGGAAGTTGAAAACCTTTTCGGGCAGGTCGGGCATGAGAGCCTGCAGCTCGGAGGCGTACTTATGCATATAGTCCGCCATGGTAACTTCCAGAGAATAGACCTTCTGGCCGTCGGCAAGCTTTGCAAGATTCTCAATGACGGTGCCCTCCACGCCGTGACCCTGCAGAACGGTGCTGAGGTTGGTGGCGATGGCGGCAATGGTCTCCTTGGAGAGCTTCATCAGGTAGGTCAGGGGCTGGGTAACAACGTAATACAGACCGAACATGATGGGCAGGGTGATGAGCATGGGAAGGCAGCCGGACATGGGGCTGACCTTCTCCTCCTTGTAGAGCTTCTGCAGCTCCAGGGAATAGCGTTCCTTATCGTTTTTGTATTTTTTCTGCAGCTCCTGCATCTTCGGCTGGATCCGCATATTGGCATACATGCCGCGCTTGGATTTCAGCGTGAAGGGAAAGAGGATCAGTTTGCAAACAATTGTGAAAACGATAATAGCCAGGCCGTAGTTCTTGACCAGCGAATAAATAAACGCAAGGATAGAACCAAACGGCCCGGTGATCAGAGTGTTGAACATCGGTATTAATCTCCCTGTCGGCGCAGGCAAGCCCCGCGCCAAAAAACATAGGTGCTGTGTACAAATGCCGGAAAATCACGGCACCGGGTCGTATCCCCCCGGACACAGCGGATGACATCGAAGAATACGGCGGACGGCAAGATAAGTGCCCTTAAACGCGCCGTACTTGGAAATGGCCTCGTAAGCGTAGGCCGAGCAGGTCGGCTGGAACCGACAGCGGGGCGGGAGCCCCGGCGAAATGTGCCGCCGGTAGAAAGTGATGGCGGCGAGAAGGAAACGTTTCAATTGACTTCGGGCTCCTGTAAAAGGTCCATACGCCGCGCGATGCGCAGCAGATCGTCCTGCAGCTCCCAGAAGGAAGCCCCGGCACTCTCCGGCCGGGCAACGATGACCAATGTTCTGCCTGTCCTGAATATTTCCTCGTTGAGCCGGTATGCCTCTTTCAGGCGCCGGCGCACGCGATTGCGCACCACGGCACAGCCGACCTTGGGCGTCACGGTAAGTCCCAGCCGGTTCTGCCCCCTTTTGCCCTTGCGGTCGTACAGTGTCAGGTAACGGCCGGAGCGATGGACAGCCTTGGCATAGCTTCTGCGGAACTCACGGTTGGGCGCAAGCGATCGCGTGAATTTCATGGTTTTTCCGACTTTCCGGGCGGAAATCAGTGGGTCAGCTTGACGCGGCCCTTAGCGCGGCGGCGAGCGAGAACCTTGCGGCCGTTACGGGTGGACATTCTGTGGCGGAAGCCGCATTCCTTGGCATCGTGGATCTTCTTGGGCTGATAAGTGCGTTTCATGAATCTATTACCTCCTTAATTGGTGACACACTCTCAATTATACAACAAAAAATAAGCGTCTGTCAACCAATTTTGGAACAAAATATTTTGAATTACTTTTTCCACAAGACTGTGGATATTTTTTGCAGCGCTTTACTTTTTCCGCCTTATGGTATATAATATATATTATCTACGATATAATGACCCACCGGGAGGAAACGACTGTATGAATTCAGCCGACGACGTGCTGGCCAAGGTATTGGAGATCCTTGAGGAACATCTTTCCAAAACCACCATCGCAACCTTCTTTGAGGATGCGATGGCCGTGGAGCTGACAGAGCAGAAGCTCGTCATCTATACCCCCATCGAATATAAGCGCTCCATCATCAACAAGCTTTATATGGAACCCTTCAACAAGGCGCTGCAGGAGCTCTTCTCCGCAGATGTCCGGCTGGAAGTCGTCAGCGGAAAAAATCCTGCCGAGACTCCTGCCGTGAATGACGGAGGCGATACCGTCCGCAATACCGACATGGATTACACCTTTGAGAAGTACGTGGTCGGTCCCTCCAACAATTTTGCCCATGCCGCAGCCATGGCCGTTGCCCAGGCGCCCGGCCGCCGTTACAACCCTCTGCTCATCTATGGCGGCTCCGGCCTTGGAAAAACCCATCTGTTGTGCGCCATCGCAAACCGCATCCGCCGGGAGCAGCCCGATCTGAAGATCATTTACAGAACCGGTGAGCAGTTTACAAACGAGGTCATTTCCGCCGTCCGCTCTCCCGACCCCGATGCCACCGTCAACTTCCGCAATCTCTACCGGCAGGCAGACCTGCTGCTTATCGACGATATCCAGTTTATCGCCGGCAAGGATGCGACCCAGGACGAGTTCTTCCACACCTTCAACGCCCTCTATGAGGACCACAAGCAGATCGTCGTCTCCTCCGACCGTCCCCCGAAGGAGATCTACACCCTGGAGGATCGCATCAAGTCCCGCTTTGAGGCAGGCCTTATTGCCGACATCCAGCCCCCGGATTACGAGACCCGTATGGCCATTCTGAAAAACAAGAGCGCCAATATGGATCTGGATCTTGACGAAAAGCACATGCAGTACATTGCAAAGAACGTGACCTCCAATATCCGTCAGATCGAGGGCACCATCAAAAAGATCGCCGCCATGAAGACCCTCATGGGCATGGAGATCACCCAGCAGAACATATCCAATGCCATCAAGGACATCCTTCGGGAAAATCCCGGCATCAAGCCCACCGCCAACCTCATCATTGAGGAGGTCTCCTCCTTCTACGGCATCGATCCGGACATGCTCCGCTCCGCTTCCCGTAAAAAAGAGGCCCTCATTCCCCGTCAGGTGGCCATGTACATCATGCAGCACATGGCCGGCATGAGCACTCCGGCCATCGGCCGCGAGTTCGGCAAGGACCATTCCACCGTTCTGCACGCCATCAGCCGCATCGAAGAATGCATCCGCAACGGCAAGGAGCAGAAAAACGAGGTCCGCGACATCATGAACAACATCACCGGACACTAAACCGGCGCACAGTTATCCACAGATTTCACAGCTTTCCCCTCCACAGCCTGTCCACAGCGTGTGCAAAGCCTGTCCGGGATTCGCGCTACACACAATCCCCCTGTGGAAAGCATCCCCGGAGGCCCGAAAGAAAAAATCCGCCTGGGGCAAGGGAATTTCTTCCTTTTCCACAGAATGAACACCCCTATGATATACGACGAGAAATAAATATCCTTTCATGAAAGAAGGACATAACGACATGAAGATCACCTGTGATAAAACAAAACTGATCGAGGCCCTGTCCCTCGGCCAGCGCGCCCTCTCCCCCAACTCCACTCTGGAGGCCATCAAAGGCTATCTCATTCAGGGTACCGAGGAGGGTATCTCCGTTTCCTCCTATAACCTGGAGACAGGCATCGTGACCAACATCCCCGCCACCTCCGTTGCGGGCGAGAGCACCGTCATCAACGGCCGCATCCTCTTTGATATCATCCGCCGCCTGCCGGAGGATACCCTTTCCATCGAGGTCAACGAAAAGGGCGTTGCCGTCATCCGTTCCGGCAATTCCGAATTCAATATCATGACCCTGCCTGCGCAGGAATTCCCCGATATGCCCCGCATCGACAGTGACCGTCAGCTCACCCTGCCTCAGGGACTTCTGAAGAGCATGATCTCCCAGACCATCTTTGCCGTCTCCCAGAGCGAGTATAAGCCCATCCTCACCGGTTGCTGCTTCGACATCCGCGGAAACATCCTCCGCGTGGTAGCTCTGGATACCCTCCGTCTTTCCATGCGCGAGGAGGAGATCTCTACCATCGACTCAACCGATTCCTACTCCTTCGTCGTTCCCGGCGCTGCTCTCCGCGAGGTGGAGAAGATCCTCAAGGACAGCGACGAGGATATGGTCAATATCTGCCTCTCCCGTAAGCACATCATCTTTGATATGGGTCAGAGCCGTCTCTTCTGCCGCCTGCTGGAGGGTGAGTATACCAAATACGATGCCATCATCCCCAAGGAAAACCGCTATTCCGTACTTGCAAACAACAAGAGCTTCCTTGAAAGTCTTGAGCGCGTTTCCATCCTCATCAACGAGCAGCAGAAGACCCACGTGCGGCTGAAGTTTGAGAAGAACTCCATCCATTTCTCCACGGAGACGCTTCTTGGCAACGGTTACGACGAATGTGTCTGCAACGGCGATGCCGAAGGCATCGAGATCGGATTTTCTTCCCGCTTCCTGTCCGATGCCATCCGTTCTGTGGATGCCGACGAATGTGAGTTCTCCTTCAGCGGAAGCCTGTCTCCTTTTGTCATCCGCCCCGTTACCGGAAACCGCTTCCTGCACATCATCGCCCCCGTCCGCATCGCGGCGAGAAACTAAATGTATCTGCAAAAGCTCAGCCTGACCGATTACCGGAATTACTCCATAGCTGAGATCGATTTTCATCCCGGCGTAAATCTGCTCTACGGCGGAAACGCCCAGGGAAAAACCAATCTGCTGGAAGCGGTGGAGCTTCTTTCCTCCGGCAAAGCCTTCCGCGCAGCAAGAGATGCGGAAGCCGTCCGTTTCGGTGCCGGTTTTGCAAGGCTTCGGGGCATGGTGGACTGCGGAAGCCGGAACCGGGAGATCGATATAACCATCCCTCGGGAGGGTAAAAAGATCATCCGCATCGACAAAGCACCTGCCGCTGCCCAAAGCCTCGCCGGAAAGCTTCCCTGCGTGCTCTTTACGCCGGAGCATTTAAACCTCATCAAATCCGGCCCGGCAGAGCGCCGTAAACTTATCAATTCCATCCTCTGTCAGCTGCGGCCGCGCTACTCGGCCTTGCTGACCCAGTATAACCGCATCGTCGTTCAGAAAACGGCCATCCTCCGTCAGGCAGAAGAAAGAAACGATATGCTGGAGGTTTTGGAGGATTATAACCGCCGTATGGCGGAGATCGGCGCGGAGCTTATCCGCTTCCGCGCCGCCTTCGTCCGGATCCTTGCAAAGGCCGCACCCCGGCTGCATGCGGAGATCTCCGGCGGAGAAGAGCTTTCCGTGGCCTACGAAACGGTCTCCAGCGTGGAGGACGTTTTTGCGGAAAGTGATATTCTAAAAAATCAGCTCTATTCCCGTCTTTGTTCACTTCGGGCGGCGGAAATTGCCGCCCGGGCGTGCTTATCCGGTCCCCATCGGGATGACCTGCTCATCACCGTGGACGGCCGCGAGGCTCGGCAGTACGCCTCCCAGGGGCAGTGCCGCACGGCGGCGGTGGCCCTGAAGCTGGCGAGCCGCCACATTATGGAAAAAGAGCTCGGTGTGATTCCCCTCCTGCTTCTGGACGATATTTTATCGGAGCTGGATGCCCGGCGGCAGGATTATGTTTTAAACCGTATCGACCGGGGACAGATCTTTATCACCGGCTGCGAGGACGAAGCCGCCCGCCGACTGAAGGCAGGGCGCATCTTCGAATTCTCCGCCGGCACAGTAGCCGGCCGGCGGGATTTCGGGCCGACGGTCTAAGAGGAAAAACGTATGTATATTTCTCTCGGCGTGTCCGCCGTGGTCCGGAAGGCAGACATCGTCGGTATTTTTGATCTGGACAACACCACCGTTTCCAAACGCACCCGTGTACTGTTGTCCGCCATGCAGAAGGCGGGCCGCGTACACGATGCCTGCGAGCCGGGAACCATCCCAAAAAGCATGATCCTTACGGAACATGCCGGGGAGAGGGGACTTTGGCTCTCCCAGTATTCTCCGCAGACCCTTGCCCGCCGTATGGAGGGCACCGTTGCCCCGTCGGTATACCGGGCATATGATCACAAGGAAAGGCAAATCCGCGTGGAGACCACGCAGAAGGATAGGTAAAAGCAGAAAATGAACTCCAATCCCATGGAACAGCAGTACGGCGCATCGGAGATCCAGGTCCTCGAGGGTCTGGAGGCGGTCCGCAAGCGCCCCGGCATGTACATCGGATCCACGTCTGTATCCGGTCTGCATCACCTGGTATACGAGATCGTCGATAACTCCATCGACGAGGCTCTGGCAGGCTATTGCACCGAGATCGACGTGTGCATCAATGAGGATAATTCCGTCACCGTCCGTGACAACGGACGCGGTATCCCCGTGGATATCCAGCCACAGACGGGTAAATCCGCCCTTGAGGTCGTTTTCACCGTTCTGCACGCCGGCGGTAAGTTCGGCGGCGGCGGATACAAGGTCTCCGGCGGTCTGCACGGCGTCGGTGCCAGCGTTGTCAATGCTCTTTCCGAGTGGCTGACGGTACAGGTCTGCCGTGAGGGTAAGATCCATGAGATGAAATTTGCCCGGGGCGCCATCACCCAGGAAATGACCATCGTGGGCAAGACCGAAAAGACCGGCACCGAGGTCACCTTCAAGCCCGACCCCGAAATGTTTGACGAGACGGTCTATTCCTACGATACCCTCCATACCCGTATGCAGCAGGAGGCCTTCCTCAATGCCGGCCTGCGCATCACCATCAACGACGTCCGCTCTTCCTCCGCCGACAAGCCGGAGGAGGACCGCAGCGCCTCCATGTGCTACGAGGGCGGTATCCGCGAGTATGTCAACTGGCTCAATGCCAATAAAACGCCCGTCCACGGCGATGTCATCTACGTTTCCGGCCAGAAGGACGATTCCATGGTGGAGATCGCCCTGCAGTACAACGACGGTTTTCAGGAAAATCTGGTTTCCTTTGCAAACAATGTCCGTACTCCCGAAGGCGGCATGCATGAAGAAGGCTTCCGCCGCGCACTGACCACGGCCCTGACGGGCTACGGCCGCCGCATGAAGATCCTCAAGGAGGACGACAAGCTCTCCGGTGAGGACTGCCGCGAGGGCCTGACCTGCGTCATCTCCGTCAAGCTGACCGAGGCGCAGTTTGAGGGCCAGACCAAGGCAAAGCTCGGCAACGCCGAGATTCGCACCTTGGTCAACAATGTTGTCAGCGACAAGCTGGATATCTACCTTGAGGAAAATCCTCAGGTCGGTAAGCTCATTCTGGATAAGGCGCTCATGGCATCCCGTGCCCGTGAGGCCGCCCGCAAAGCCCGTGAGAATGTCCGCCGCAAGAACGGACTGGAATCCGGCCAGATGCCCGATAAGCTGCAGGACTGCAACGAGCGCGATCCCTCCCTCTGCGAGCTCTACATCGTTGAGGGTGATTCTGCTGCCGGCTCCGCCATCGGCGGACGCGATTCCCGCTTCCAGGCTATCCTCGCCATGTGGGGTAAGATGCTCAACGTGGAAAAGGCCCGCGTGGACAAGGTTTACGGAAATGATAAGCTCACTCCCCTCATTGTCGCCCTCGGTGCCGGTATCGGAGATGAGTTCGATATCGAAAAGCTGCGCTATCACAAGATCGTCATCATGTCCGATGCCGACGTGGACGGCGCTCATATCCGCACATTGCTTCTCACCTTCTTCTTCCGCTACATGCGTCCCCTCATCGAGCGTGGCTACGTTTATTCCGCCGTGCCGCCGCTTTATAAGCTTACCCAGGGCAAGGAGACCCGCGTTGCCTATTCCGATGAGCAGCGCGATCAGATCTCGGCGGAGATGCGCGCCGCAAAGCCCGGCTCGAAGATCGAGATCCAGCGCTACAAGGGTCTTGGTGAAATGAATAAGGAAGAGCTTTGGAACACCACCATGGACCCCGAAAAGCGCACCCTGCGCCGCATCACGTTGGATGATGCCGTGCGCGCAGACCAGATCTTTTCCCTGCTGATGGGCGAAGAGGTCGAACCCCGCAAGAACTGGATCGAAAAGAACGCCCAGTATGCGGAAAATCTTGATTTCTAAGGAGGTGACGCAAGTTGGCACATAACCGTTCTTACAAGCCGGAAGATATTCTCTTCCCCGATCAGAAGATCGACGAATCCCATCTCGTGGATGAGATGGAAAAATCCTATATCGAATATGCCATGAGCGTCATCGTCGGCCGTGCCCTGCCCGATGTGCGTGACGGTCTGAAGCCCGTTCACCGCCGCATTCTCTATTCCATGCACGAGGGCGGTCTGACCCCTGACAAAAAGTATAAAAAGTCCGCAGCCTGCGTCGGTGACGTGCTGGCAAAGTACCATCCCCACGGCGACAGCTCCGTTTATGACGCCATGGTCCGTATGGCCCAGGACTTCTCCCTGCGTTATATGCTGGTGGACGGCCAGGGTAACTTCGGTGACGTGGACGGAAACCCCGCTGCTGCCTACCGTTATACCGAGGCCCGCATGGCAAAGATCTCGCTGGAGATGCTGCGCGACATCGATAAGGAGACCGTGGACTGGGATCCGAACTTCGATGAGAGCCTCAAAGAGCCCCGCGTGCTCCCCTCCCGTTTCCCGAACCTTCTCGTCAACGGCTCCAACGGTATCGCCGTCGGTATGGCCACCAATATCCCGCCCCATAACCTGCGGGAGGTCATCGGCGCCTGCATCACCGTGCTGGACAACCCCGATGCCGAGCTTGCCGACCTGATGGAACATATCAAGGGACCCGACTTCCCCACCCGCGGCATCATCATGGGCCGCAGCGGCATCCGCGCGGCTTATGCCACCGGCCGCGGCAAGGTGGTCGTCCGCGCCCGCACCGAGTTTGAAGATTTCGGCAACGGCCGCACCCGCATCATCGTGACCGAGCTTCCCTATCAGGTCAACAAGCGGCAACTCATTAAGAGCATTGCCGACCAGGTCAAGGAAAAGAAGCTCGACGGCATCTCCGATCTGCGTGACGAGACCGACCGCAACGGTATGCGCATCGTCATCGAGCTCAAAAAAGACGCCAACGGACAGGTCGTTCTCAATAATCTCTTCAAGCAGACCGCCCTGCAGTCCAATTTCTCCATCATTCTTCTTGCGCTGGTCAACAACCAGAAGCAGCCGAAGGTGCTTACCCTGCGGCAGATCCTCGATGAGTATCTGAAGTTCCAGAAGGAGATCATCGTTCGCCGCACCCGCTACGATCTGCGCAAGGCTATGGAGCGTGCCCATCTGCTGGCCGGTCTCATTATTGCGCAGGACAACATCGATGAGGTCATCCGCATCATCCGCACAAGCTACGACGATGCCAAGGAAAACCTCATGGCGCGCTTTGATCTGGATGAGATCCAGGCGCAGGCCATCCTTGATATGCGCCTGAAGGCCCTGCAGGGACTCGACCGCGAAAAGCTGCAGCAGGAAATGGCCGAGCTGCAGGAAAAGATCGCCTATTACAACCGTCTGCTTGCCTCCGACGAGATGATCTGCGGCGTGCTCAAGGAAGAGCTCACCGCCATCGCCGCGAAGTTCGGCGACGAGCGCCGCACCGACATTCAGGATGTGGAGGACGAGCTGGATATCGAGGATCTCATCGAGGAGGAGGACTGCGTCTTCACCCTCACCCGGATGGGCTATATCAAGCGTATTCCCACCTCCGTCTACCGCGCTCAGCGCCGCGGCGGCCGCGGTGTCAACGCCATGACCACCCGGGAGGAGGACATCATCGGATCCCTCTTTGTTGCCTCCACCCACGACCATATCCTGTGCTTTACCAACCGCGGACGGCTTTACCGCCTCAAGGGCTATCAGGTGCCCGAGGCAGCCCGCACCGCAAAGGGCACCAACATGGTCAACCTTCTGCAGCTGGAGCCCGACGAGAAGGTCACCGCCCTTCTGCACACCCGTGAGTTTGACGAGGACACCTACGTCGTCATGGTCACCCTCGGCGGTACCGTCAAGCGCATCTCCCTTGCGGCTCTCAATTCTGCCCGCAAGGCCGGTATCCGCGCCATTTCTCTGGACGAAGGCGATCTGCTGCTGCATGTGATGCTCACCGACGGAACCAAGGATGTGCTGGTCGTTTCCAAGGGCGGCCGTGCCGTCTGCTTTGAGGAGACCGACGTGCGCTGCATGGGCCGCGAGGCCGCCGGCGTGCGCGCCATCCGCCTGGAGGGGGATGACGAGGTCATCGGCGCCGTCGTGGCGGAGAAGGGACGCGACATCGTCACCATCTCCGAAATGGGCTTTGGCAAGCGCACGGATGAGAGCGAATTCACCCGTCATTCCCGCGGCGGTAAGGGTATGACCGCCCATAAGCTGACCGATAAGACCGGTTACCTCGCCGGCGTGCTTTCCGCATCTCCCGAGGAGGATCTGCTGCTCATCACCGACTGCGGCACCATGATCCGCACCAGCGTTGAGGATATCCGTCTCTGCGGCCGATCCTCCCAGGGCGTCATCGTCATGCGCACCGCCGGAGAGGAGAAGGTCATCGCCACCGCCCTCACCGATAAGGAAGGCGCGGAGGAGACCGAGGCGTAAGACAAAGCTATGGATCACGTAACCATCTATACCGACGGCGCATGCTCCGGAAATCCCGGCCCGGGCGGCTGGGGCGCCATTCTGAAATTCGGCGAGCGGGAGCTGGAGCTTTCCGGTTCCCATCCCGCCACCACCAACAACCGCATGGAGCTGACCGGCGCGGTGGAGGCCCTCTCGTGGCTGAAACATCCCTGCACCGTGACGCTGTATTCCGATTCCAAGTATCTGGTGGATGCCATGAAGCTTGGCTGGGCGGCGCGCTGGCAGAAAAACGGCTGGAAGCGCAATGCAAAGGACAAAGCCCTCAACCCCGACCTGTGGGAGAAGCTTCTCACCCTGTGTTCCACCCATACGGTGGAATTCGTGTGGGTCAAGGGACATGCGGACAATCCTTACAACAACCGCTGCGACGAGCTCGCCGTGGGCGAATACAAAAAATTGCAGAAATAAGGAGAATATCCAAAATGAAAAATCCCGTATTTACCATCACCATGGAGGACGGCCGCACCATGACCGGTGAGCTTTATCCCGAGATCGCCCCCGAGAGCGTCCGCAACTTCATTCATCTGGCAAACGATCTTAATTTCTACGATGGAAAGATCTTCCATCGCTGCATCCAGAACTTTATGATCCAGGGCGGCTGCCCCAACGGCAACGGTATGGGCGGTCCCGGCTGGCGCATCAAGGGTGAGTTTGACATCAACGGTGTCAACAATCCTCTTTCCCATCAGCCCGGTGTCATCTCCATGGCCCGCTCCCAGATGCCCGACTCCGCCGGCTCCCAGTTCTTTATCTGCACCGCGGACGATGCCTTTCTGGACGGTCAGTACGCCGCCTTCGGCAAGCTGACCGAGGGTCTTGACGTGGCGGAGAATATTTCCCGCGTGCGTACCAATCCCATGGACAAGCCCCTCGTGGAGGAAAAGATGGCCTCCGTCCGTGTGGAGACCTTCGGCGAGACCTATCCCGCCCCGAACAAGCTGTAAGACTGTTGTGCATCCGCACCGGAAGGAGAAACCATGAACGAATACCGCGAACAGGAAATGGGCGATATCTTCAACGAAAAGCTCGTTGCCCGCATTCCCACCTTCAAGATCCTCATGCTCAAGACGCTTATCGTCCTTGCGGCGGCGGGCATCATCGTCTTCGCCTTTATGACCCTCTTTACCATCAAGAGTGCCTTCAGCTATCTTTTTGCCTTTGTGGTTACCGGCGCGGGCTACGGCGCATGGTATCTGGTCAAGCAGCTTAACGTGGAATTTGAGTATGCCGTCACCAACAGTACCCTCGACGTGGACAAGATCATCGCCCAGGCACGCCGCAAGTCGGTGGTATCCATGGATATCCACAACATTGAGGAAGCCGGCCCCGCCGATGAGATCGGCCTTGAGCGTGTGAAGAACTACGATTTTGCCAAAATCGTCGATTGCACCTCCCATGTGCAGGCCCCCGGTCGCTGGTATATCATCTATAGCGATAACGGTGCCAAGACCCTGCTGTTTATTGAACCCAATGAGAAGATGATCCGTTCCTTCCGCACCTATGCCCCCGGGGCTGTGGAAAAGCGATGACGCCCGTCGGACTGGGACTGGATTCCATCGAGATCGACCGCATCCAAAGGTCGGCCGAACGGCCGGCCTTTCTTCGCCGTATCTATACGGAAAGGGAGCTTTCCTACGCCGGCGGGCGTGCGGAGAGCCTCGCCGCCATGTTTGCCGCAAAGGAGGCCTTCGGCAAGGCTGTCGGCTGCGGCGTTTCCGGCTTTGCCTGGAATGAGGCAGAGGTGGAGCATCTGCCCGGCGGCCAGCCCGTGCTGCGGCTTTCCGGCCGCGCCGCGGAAAAGTTCGGGCATATGTCCTTTCTGCTCTCCCTGACCCATGATAAGACCCACGCCACCGCAGCCGTTTTTGCCTTTATTCCCGGAAAGGAATGAGTGAATTATGATCCCTCTTGCCACACGCACCGAGATCCGTGCGGCGGAAGCCGCCTATGCACAGAAAGTGGGCCCCCTGTCCCAACTGATGGAGCGGGCGGGCAAACGGCTCGCCGAACGCGCCGCCATGCGGGCACCGGAGGGTCCGGTCTGCGTGCTGTGCGGCGGAGGAAATAACGGCGGCGACGGTTTTGCCGCTGCGGCGGAGCTTATGCGCCGCGGGATCCCTGCCTTCTGCATGTGTACCCACGAAAAAAGTGAGGGAGATGCGGCATATTTCCGTTCTCAGTATATCGAACTCGGCGGTGCCGTGGGGATTTTGGAGGAAAACTCCCGTCTGCCGGCAGATACCGCCGTCATCATCGACGCGCTGTTCGGCACCGGGCTTTCCCGGGCGCCGGAGGGCGCCTTTGCCGCGGGCATCCGGCTTGCGAATGCCTCCGGCCTTCCCGTCATCGCGGCGGATGTTCCCTCCGGTGTGCGTTCGGACGGCGGATGCTTCTCTCCTTCCGTCCGCGCGGCGGAAACGGTGAGCTTTGTGCGCCGCAAGCCTGCCCATTTTCTCTCCGACACCTATGCCCTCTGCGGAAAGGTCATCCATGACCGTCTGGGTCTGCCGGGAGAGCTTCTGCCCTCGCCGGATCTCTGGGCCATGGATGAGGAGGATGCCGTCGGCGCACTGCCTGCGCGCATTCCCGATTCCCACAAGGGTAATTATCCGAAGGTCCTCATCGTCGCCGGAGCGGAGGGCTATGCCGGCGCCGCCGTTATGGCCGCGCGGTCTGCGCTGCGCAGCGGCGCGGGACTGGTTTTCTGCGGCGTTCCGCGTTCCATCTATCAAATCGTTGCTGTCGGTGCGCCGGAGGCAGTGGTTTTTCCCCTCCCCGAGGAGGAGGGCGCCATCTCCCGGGATGCCCTGCCGGAGCTTATCACCCGTGCCGCCGGCTGTGACATCTGCCTGTGCGGCTGCGGCCTTTCCCGACGGGGATCGGTGCGGGACGTGGTTTTCGGGCTGCTTTCGGAGTGTTCCTGCCCGCTGGTGCTGGATGCCGACGGCATAAACGCCCTCGCCGGGCATATAGATATGCTGAAGAAGGCCCGGCATACCCCGATCATCACACCTCATATGGGTGAGCTTGCCCGTCTTTTGGGCGAGGAGCCCACGAAGCCCGAGGAGCTTCCCCAGTCCGCTGCCCGCCGTATCGCGGAAAAGCTCGGTGTGATCCTCGTCATGAAGGGACACCGCACCCTGACCGCCTCACCGGAGGGGCAGGTCATCCTGAATACCACCGGCAACGCCGGAATGGCGCGGGGCGGCAGCGGCGACGTGCTTGCCGGCATGATCTCCGTGCTCTGCGCAAAGGGACCGACGGCGGAGCGTGCCGCAGCGGCGGTGTGGCTCCACGGCCGGGCGGGGGATCTTGCCGCAAAACGGCGGGGTCAAACCGCTATGCTCCCCACGGATATGATCGATGATTTCCCGGAGGCCTTCTCATACAGATAAGAGGAGGCCCAAGGAGCTTATGAAATTTCCCGTCGGATGCCGTCGGCTGCTGCCGATGCTTTGCATTCTCTGCCTTTTGTTTTCCGGCTGCGGCGGCAGCGCCGGGCCGGGGGAGAGGCACCTGCACACCCTTGCCGGAAAGGCATTTACCGCCGTCTGTGATACCCGTCTTACGTCGGGCGGTGTGGAAAGCACGTATACGCTCGCGCTTTGCCACGCCGACGGTCAGACGGAGGTCGTTGTGCAGGCACCGGAGGCCCACGCGGGCATCTCCGTCCGTGTGGATGGGGATGCAGAGTTGATCTGGGAGGATGTCCAGCTGGTCATCCCCGGCGGGGAGGCACATATCAGCCTTTTGTCCCTGCTGCACAGTCTTGCGGAAAGCCTGACCGGCGGCACTGCCGATACCTATCTGCGGGAACGGCGGGAAGGTGAGGATGTCATCACCGCTCTGTGTCCCGCAAAAATCGGGGAAGATGAGCTTTCCCATCGCATTTCCGTCACCGCAAAGGGCGGAATACCCATCGAATCTCACTCTTCCGCCGCCGACGGAACGACCCTGTACTGCCGGTGGATGGAATTTACCCTCCAGGAAGGATAAAAAGCGACCATGACCAATTTCTCTCAGCGCATCTGCGCCACGGTTTCTCTGGAAAATATCGAAAAGAACTTCCGCGCCCTCCGCGAGCTCGTGGGGCCCGGCTGCCGCGTGCTCTGCGTGGTCAAGGCGGATGCCTACGGCCACGGCGCGGTTCCCGTTGCCCGCAGGCTGAGCGCGGCGGGGGCGGAGGCCTTTGCCGTGGCGACGGTGGATGAAGCGCTGGAGCTTCGCACCGCAGGTATCAAAGGAGAGATCCTCATCCTCGGCCGCACGCCTGCCGCAGGTCTTTCCGTGGCACTGCGGGAGAGCATGACCCTCTCCGTTACCTCCCTTGCGGATGCGCGGGAGATCTCTGCGGCGGGACTTGCCGCCGGCTGCCGGGCACCTGTTCATGTGCAGGTGGATACCGGTATGGGGCGTCTTGGTTTTTCTGCGGCAGATGACAGGGATATTCCCGCCGCCGCGGCGGAGATCCTGCGGCTTGCCGCCCTGCCCGGACTGGACGTGGTAGGAATTTACACCCACTTTGCCGATGCCGACCGCCCGGAGGGCAAGGAATACACCGCCGCCCAGGCTGCACGGTTTGATCGGCTCATCGATACACTCAAGGCGCAGGGACTTTGCCCGCCGTATATCCACTGCGCAAACTCCGCCGCGACGCTCCTGTGCCCGGAGCAGCGCAAGACCATGTGCCGTCCCGGCATCTGCCTCTACGGCGGTTATCCCGACAGCGCGGAAGAGAGCGCCATGGCAAAGGTCATCCCTCTGTATCCCGCCATGCAGCTTGCTGCCAGCGTCATCCATGTGCACGATCTGCCCGCCGGCGGTTACGTCAGCTACGGCCGCACATACCGGGCTGACAAGCCCCGCCGCATGGCGGTGGTGGCCGCCGGTTATGCCGACGGAGTCCACCGTGCCCTCGGGTCGGGCGGTTCGGTGCTTATCCACGGCATGCGCGCTCCCATCGCGGGACGGGTGTGCATGGATATGTTCATGGCCGACGTGACGGATATTCCCGGTGTTCTTCCGGGGGATGAGGCCGTTATCTTCGGCGAGCAGGAGGGTATGCGCCTCTCTGTGGAGGAGCAGGCGGCGAAGGCAGGCACCATCAGCTATGAGCTGCTCTGCGCCGTATCCAAGCGGGTACCGCGGGAATATATCTAAAAAACAGAACTCCCAAAAAAGGAGATAAACATCATGAAAACCATGGATATTGCGGGAATCAAAACCTCTTCCCTGGTGCTCGGTACCGATTATTTCGGTTCTGCACTGAGCAGGGAGGATTCTTTCCGTCTGATGGATACCTATTTTGCCGGCGGCGGAAGAGCGCTGGACACCGCGAGAATGTATGCCAACTGGCTGCCCGGCGGCGACGGCATGAGCGAGCGTACCGTCGCGGCCTGGGTCAAGGAGCGCGGCGTGCGCGATGAGATGGTCGTCATCACCAAGGGCGGTCACGGCTTCAAGGGAGACGGCGGGCTTGGCCGCCTGCGCCGGGAGGAGCTGGAGCTCGATATGAGCGAGAGCCTGGAAAACCTCGGCTTTGCCCCGGATATCTACCTTCTGCACCGCGATAACGTCAATGTTCCCGTGGAGGAGATCATGGAGACCCTGCACGGCTTTGTTTGCAAGGGTTATACCCGTGCCATTGGCTGCTCCAACTGGCGCGCCGACCGCATCGCCGCCGCCAATGCCTATGCGGAGGCAAAGGGGCTGACACCTTTTGCGACCTCGGAGATCCAGTGGTCGCTGGCCTATTCCAACGGAGAAATGCAGGGCGATCCCTCTCTGGTGTGCATGGATGCGGCAGAATATGCCTTCTATGAGAAGACCGCCATGCCCGTGCTGGCCTTCTCCTCCCAGGGCAAGGGCTTCTTCGCCCGCGGTGCCTCCGGTGAGGCGCAGAACAGTAAGGCCACCGGCCGGTTCGACTGCCCCCTTAACCGTGAGCGCCTCGCCCGTGTCATCGAGCTTTCCAACCGCCGCGGCATTTCCGTCACCTCTGTGGTGCTTGCCTACATCACCTCCGCTCCCTTCCCCGCCGCCGCTCTCATCGGCTGCAAGAAGCCGGAGCAGCTGACCGATTCCCTCGCCGCCGCCGACGTGGAACTCACGGCGGAGGAATGTGCCTTCCTTGAGGGCGCAGAGCGCTTTCCCGCCCTTTGATCGGGTGAGGACAGAGCGATGAAAAGAAAAATTCTTGCCTTTGTGACCGTCCTGGTCCTTCTCTGCGGCCTTGCGGGCTGCAGCGGCAACGACCGGGTCATCCGTGTAGGCGTCACATCTTCCCGGCTCCCCATCGCCGCCGAGGGCCGAAACGGTCCGGAGGGCTTTGAGATCGAACTTTGCCGGCTCATGGCGGAGGAGATGGGCCGTGAGGTGCAGTTCCGGCTGGTTACCGCCGAGGAAGGCCTTGCGGAACTCGCGGCAGGAAAACTGGATCTGGTCACCGGCCTTGGAAACGGTGTCACCGGCGGTGACACCGTCGCCGTCATCGGCCCCTATATGCAGGAAAAGCTGGTGACGGTCTTCCCCACCGCCGATACGGTCACGACCCTTGCCGCCCTTGCCGGAAAGCGGGTCGCCCTTCGACGGGACGATGCTGCCGCCGCATGGCTTGCGGCAAATCCGGCAGTGAAAAACTCCTTCTCCTCCACCGTTTTTGTGGAGGATCTCTACAGTGCCATGCTTGATATCATGGTCTCCGATTATCACGCCGCCCTCATGACGGAAACGGAGGCGCGCTGGCGCATCACCCGGAACAGCATGAAGCTGCGCATCGGTCCTGCCCTCAACGGCGAGGGCGATCCGCGCTATTTTGCACTGACGCCGGACAGCACCCTTGCGGGGCATGTGGGAACCGCGCTCTATGAGCTTTCCCTTTCCGGAAAGCTGACAGAGTTGTCCGAGCGTTGGTTTGGGGCAGATATCCTGCCCGATGCGGAAACGCTGAAGAAGAATTTTGATATCATCCTCACCGAGGAGCCGCCTACGGCCGGCGAGGATGAGGAAAGCTCCGCACATTCATCGGGTCTTTCCGTAACGGAATAACGTAAGAAAACATAGAATCATACAGGAGAAACCATGCCGGAGCTTAGGGAGATCCGCGGGATCATCGATTCCGTGGTATATACAAACGAAGAAAACGGCTATACCGTGGCGGAGGTCGACTGCGAGGAGGGGATGTCCATCACCCTCGTGGGAACCATGCCCATGGCCGCTCCCGGAGAGTATGTCCACGCAGAGGGACGGGTGGTCACCCATCCCTCCTACGGTCCGCAGTTTCAGGCCGACCGGGTGGAGCGCTCCCTGCCCGACCGGGCATCGGGTATCCTGAAGTATCTTGCCTTCGGCGGTGTTAAGGGCATCGGCCCGGCCACGGCCCAGAAGATCGTTGCCAAATTCGGCGACCGGGCGCTGGAGATCATTCGATATGAGCCCCAGCGCCTCACCGCCATCGGCGGCATCACGGAAAAGCGCGCCCGTGCCATCGGCGTAGCCTTTACCTCCCGTTTTGCCCTGCGCGCTCTCATCGAATTTCTTGCCAAAAACGGGCTGGATACCTCCCTTGCTGCCGGACTTTACAAGCGGTACGGCGAGGCGGCCTCCGACCGGCTGTGCGAAAACCCCTATATCCTCTGCGAGGAGCCCTGGCAGGCCGACTTTTTCCAGGTGGACGGCCTTGCAAACCGCATGGGCTTTGAGCCGGACTGTTATGAGCGGGTCATCGCCGCCCTCTTTTTCGAGCTTTCCTACAATGCCGGGGAGGGACATTGCTTCCTGCCCCGGGAAACGCTGACCGCCGTCGCGGCACAGCTCCTGGGCCTTTCCGAAGAGCCCGTGGCAGAGGCGCTGGAGGATCTCATTTCCGACCGTCGGCTTATTGCGGAGCCTCTCGGGCGGGTGGAGGCGGTTTATCTGCCGGTGCTTTTTGAGGCGGAGACCTTCTGCGCCCAGCGGCTTGCCTTTCTTGCCGGGCGCAAATTCCGGGATATCCCCAATGCCGAAGGGCTGCTGGCCCTCGCAGAGAAGCGCCTCGGGCTGAAATACGCGGAAAAGCAACGGGAAGCCGTGCTTGCCGCCACCGGCGGCGGCATCACCGTCCTCACCGGCGGCCCCGGAACGGGAAAGACCACCATCGTCCGCGCCATGCTTGCCCTCTTTGAGTATACGGGGGCAAAATGCCAGCTTGCTGCCCCCACCGGACGCGCAGCCAAGCGCCTTGGTGAGGTCTGCGGCAAGGAGGCACGCACCGTGCACCGGCTGCTGGAGGTCACCTACGACGAAAACGGACTGAAATTTATCCATAACGAGCAAAATCCGCTGGAAGCGGACGTTATCATCGTGGATGAGATGTCCATGGTGGATATCCAGCTCTTTGCCGCCCTTCTGCGCGGCATGAAAAACTCTGCCCGCCTCATCCTGGTGGGCGATGCCGACCAGCTGCCGAGCGTCGGGCCGGGAAGCGTGCTGCGGGATATCCTCGACTCCGCCGCCGTGCCTGCCGTGCGCCTCACGGAGATCTTCCGTCAGGCAGAGGAAAGCGCCATCGTTGTCAATGCCCACCGCATCAACCGCGGTGAGAGCATCCCGCTGGACAATAAGCAGACGGATTTCTTCTTCCTGCGCCGCAATGAACCCGAAGCCGCCCTCAAAACGGTGGTGGAGCTGTGCGCGGAGCGTCTTCCCCGCCGCATGGGCTTTGCCCCCGCCGAGATCCAGGTGCTCTCCCCCACCCGCAAGGCCGGTGTCAGCACGCAGATGCTCAATGCGGAGCTGCAGGCGGTGCTCAATCCTCCCGACAAGGGCAAAAAGGAGCGCCAGATGGCCGGGTATATCCTCCGTGAAGGTGACCGTGTCATGCAGGTGCAGAACAATTACGATCTGGAATGGCACCGCACGGACGGCAGCGAGACGGGTCTCGGCGTTTTCAACGGCGATATCGGTATCATCCGCTCTATTTCCACCGTCACCGAATCCGCCACCGTCGTCTTTGATGACCGCGAGGCGGTCTACGATTTTGAAACGCTGCGCCAGCTGGAGCCGGCCTATGCCGTCACGGTGCATAAGGCGCAGGGCAGCGAATATCCCGTGGTGGTGCTGGCTGCCTGCGCAGGCGCATCACGGCTGCTGACCCGTAGCCTTCTCTATACGGCGGTCACCCGTGCGAAAAAGCTGCTGATCATTGTCGGGCGGGAGGACGTTCTTTCGACGATGATCGGAAGCGTCGGACACGAGCGCCGCTATTCCGGACTGAAGCTGCGGCTGCGCGGCCTCATGGGAGAAAATGCATGAGGATCTCCGAACTTTTGGATCGGATCCCCGACATTCTCTGGCCGCGTCGTTGCATGTTCTGCGGCGGAAGACCCGAGGGACGGGGAACGGTTTGCGGGAAATGTGCAGAAAGGCTCCCTCTCATCCCGGCAGACAACAAGCGCATCCCGGTGGAGTTCACCGCCGGGTGTGCCTGTACCCTGCGGTATGAGGGCGGCGTGCGCGATGCCATGCACCGGTATAAATATGGCGGAAGCTGGCACTATTTTCGCCACTTTTCCGCGCTGATGGCGGCAAATATCGCCGCCCGCGGCATGGAATTCGACACGGTGACCTACGTTCCCACCACGGCGAGGCGCAAAAAGAGCCGCGGCTATAATCCGGCGGAGCTGCTGGCCCGCGGGCTTTGCCGCCGGCTGGAGATCCCGCCGCCGGAAAAGCTTTTGCGTAAATGCCGCGAGACCCGTCAGCAGGCGGGGCTTGAGGCCGCTGCCCGACGGGCCAACGTGCTGGGTGCCTACAAGGCCATCCGGGACACGGATATTGCCGGGCGGCGCATCCTTCTTATCGACGACGTGCTCACCACCGGCGCGACCCTCGCGGAATGCGCCCGGGCGCTTCTGATGGCCGGGGCGGAAACGGTGCTCTGCGCCACCCTTGCCCACAGTACGGGTAAAGATAAAAATTCATAAAGAATCGGTTGAATTTTAAAGAGGGATTCTATATAATAAAATTCGGCAAATAAAGATATGAGGTGTACAGCTTATGAAACCTGCACTTGTCATTATGGCCGCCGGTATGGGCAGCCGCTACGGCGGTATGAAGCAGATCGACCCCGTGGACGATCAGGGCCATATCATTATCGATTATTCCGTTTACGACGCCTACCGCGCGGGCTTCCGCAAGGTCGTTTTTATCATTAAAGAGCAGAACCGCGCCGATTTTGAAGAGACCATCGGCCGCCGCATCGGGGATAAGATGCAGGTGGAATACGTATATCAGAAGCTGGAGGATCTTCCCGAAGGCTTCTCCGTGCCCGAAGGCCGTGTGAAGCCCTGGGGCACTGCCCACGCCATCCTCTCTGCCCGCAATGCGGTGAAGGAGCCCTTTGCCGTCATCAATGCCGACGACTATTACGGCATCAACGGCTTCCGCGAGATCTACAACTATCTGGAGTCGGCGCAGGACGATGATAAGTACCGCTACTGCATGGTTGGCTACAGACTTTTCAACACCCTGACGGAGAATGGCTCCGTCGGCCGCGGCGTGTGCGAGGTCTCCCCCGCGGGCGAGCTGATCTCCGTCACCGAACGCACCAAGATCTACAAGCGCGGCGAGGGTGCCGCCTATACCGAGGATGACGGCGCCACCTTTGTGGAGGTCTCCCCCGATGCCATCGTGTCCATGAACATGTGGGGCTTCACGCCTTCCCTGCTGCCGGAGCTCAGCGCCCGCTTTGCGGACACTCTGCGCAAGGGACTTGCGGAAAATCCCCTGAAGTGCGAATATTTCCTGCCCTCTGCCGTCAGCGCACTGCTTGCGGAGGATAAAGCTACCGTCCGGGTGCTTTCTTCCCCCGACCGCTGGTACGGTGTGACCTATAAAGAGGATAAACCCACCGTTGTCGCCGCCCTGAAGAGCCTGCGCGATGCCGGGCTCTATCCCGAAAAACTGCTGGAGGACTGATATAATGGCTATGGATACCAAGGCATTGATTATGGAAGCTGTCGCCGGTTATACATACCGCGGCGAGTATGTGCGCCATGAGCCGCTGGGCAACGGCCACATCAACGATACTTTCCTTGTTGTGTGCAACAACGGTGAGCGCGACTATCTCTATGTTCTGCAGCGCATCAACACCAAGATCTTCAAAGAGCCGGAAGCCCTGATGAACAATATCATGGGCGTTACCCGCCACATTCGCCAGAAAGTCAAGGCCGAGGGCGGCGATCCCGAGCGCGAGACCATCAATATCATCACCGCAAAGACCGGTGAGCCTTACTTCAAGGATTCCGACGGCCACTACTGGAAGAGCTATGTCTACATTGACGATGTGACCTGCTACGACATGGTGGAAAAGGCGGAGCATTTCTATCAGTGCGGCCGTGCCTTCGGAAAGTTCCAGGGTCAGCTTGCGGATTATCCTGCGGAGACATTGGTGGAAACCATTCCCGATTTCCACAACACTCCCAAGCGCTACGAGACCTTTGAGAAGGCCGTGGCCGAGGATATCTGCGGCCGCGCGGCCAGCGTTGCGGCGGAGATCGAGTTTGTCCGCGCCCGGGCGGAATTCATGCACACCCTCACCGACCTGCAGGCAAAGGGCGAGCTGCCCCTGCGCGTCACCCATAACGATACCAAGCTCAACAACGCTCTCGTTGACAATGCCACCGGCAATGCCATCTGCATTATCGACCTTGACACCGTCATGCCGGGTCTCTCCGTCAACGATTTCGGCGATTCCATCCGCTTCGGTGCTACCACCGGTGCCGAGGATGAGCCCGATCTTTCCAAGGTCAACCTTGACCTCGGCCTGTACGAGGCCTACACCAAGGGCTTTTTGGAGGGCTGCGCCGGCCGCCTCTGCGAAAAGGAGCTGTGGGCGCTGCCCGTGGGCGCGAAGATGATGACGCTGGAATGCGGTATGCGCTTCCTGACGGACTACCTGCAGGGCGATACCTACTTCCGTACCCACCGCGAGGGTCACAATCTCGACCGCTGCCGCACCCAGTTCAAGCTGGTTGCCGATATGGAAAAGGCATGGGACGAGATGTACGCGATTATCGAGAAAAATAAGTAAAAAACTGCACGGGCGCTCCGGGCTTATCCCGCGGCGCCCGTGTTTTTTATGAGGTGAAAAGCCATGACTGAACTGAAACTGACCAAGCTTCGTATTCCCGCCGCGGATATCGGCCCGGAAAGCACCCTGCCGGCCATCAACGAGGTGCAGGCAAAGGCATACAAGCCCACCTTCTACCTCGATGAGGACGACGGCCTCTTCGTCGGCTACGGTGCGCTGCAGTCCGCCTATCCCTACCGCATGCAGGACAACTACGGCCGTGAGCTGACCGAGCAGGACGTGGATGCCGCGGTGCTGGAAAACGATCATCTCCGTGCTCTTTTCCTGCCCGGCTGGGGCGGACGCCTCTGGTCCCTCATCGACAAGGACACCGGCCGCGAGCTGACCTTTGCAAATCCCGTCATCCGTCCCGCAAACCTCGCCATCCGCAACGCCTGGCTCTCCGGCGGCGTGGAGTGGAACTGCGGCATGGTGGGTCACCATCCCTATACCTGCGATTCCGTGGGCGTCGCAAAGACCGCCCTTTCCGACGGAACCCCCGTTCTGCGTATGTATCAGTATGAGCGCATCCGCAATGCCGTCTATCAGATGGATTTCTTCCTGCCGGAGGGCTCGAAGGTGCTCTACGCCCGCATTCGCCTCTATAATCCCAACAGTGAGACCATTCCCATGTACTGGTGGTCCAATATCGCCGTGCCGGAGGCAAAGGGAAGCCGCGTCATCATGGATGCCCGAGAGACCTACAACAACCGCGACGGCATATTGAGCAAAAACAGTGTTCCTGTCTGCGACGGTGTGGATATCACCTACCCTGTGAACAATCCCCATGCCGTGGACTTCTTCTGGAAGATCCCCGAGGATCGCCGCAAGTACGTCTGCCAGCTGGATAAGGAGGGCTACGGTCTCATCCAGACCTCCACCCGCCGTCTGCAGGGCAGAAAGCTCTTTGTCTGGGGTCAGGGCCCCGGCGGCGACCGCTGGCAGAAGTTCCTCACCGCCGACGATTCCGATGGGCGTTACGTGGAGATCCAGGCGGGCATCGCCCACACCCAGTATGAGTGCCTGCCCATGCCTCCGAAGACCGCCTGGGAGTGGCTGGAGGCCTACGGTGCCATGCAGGCCGACCCCGCAGCTGTCCACGGTGAGTGGGATGGCGCGGTGGCAGAGGTTTCCGGCAAGCTGGAAGCTCTCGTCGGCGAAGAAGAGATGGAAAAACTGCTGCGCGACACCCGCGAAATGGCCGTCTCCCCTGCCGAGACCGTTTCCCCCGGTGTTGCCTGGGGCAGCCTTGAGCGCATGCGCCGGGAAAAGGACGGCGAGGATGCCCTTTGTCCGCATCTCGCCTTTGCCGAGCCCGGCGATGCCTGCGAGCCTTGGCTCAGCCTTCTGACCCGCGGCGAGGTGCCCGAGGTCGGAGCGAGCGAGGCACCCACCTCCTGGATGAGCGGCGAGAAATGGATGGAGCGGCTGGAGGCCGCTCCCGAAAGCTGGTATACCCACCTTCTGCGCGGCACCGCAGCTATGGCGGAGCGCGATTTCCGCACCGCCCGGGAGGAGTGCGCCGCCTCCGAGGCGCTTTGCCCCTCGGCCTACGGCAAGTATCTCAAGGCGCAGCTGGCCCGCATCGACGGTGACATGAAGACCGCCGCCGCGCTCATCTATGAGGCCGCCCGGGAAAATCCGTCGGATATTTCCATGGTCAAGGAGGCCTTCCGCTACATGACCGCTGCCGGCATGTGGCAGGAAACGGTGGATTTCTACCGCGCATTGCCTGCTGAGGCCGCAGAGATCGGCCGCGTCAAGCTCTGCTACTGCAAGGCCGTTCTCGAGACCGGCGATCTGGAGGGTGCCGACCGCCTGCTCTATGAGTTCCGCACCGTGGTCGTTCCCGATATCCGCGAGGGCGAAAACACCGTTACCGAGCTTTGGTTCGACCTGGAGGAGGCCCGTGCAAAGCGCGAGGGCAGAGCCTTCGACCGCGCCACTGCGACTCCGCCGGCAGAGCTCGATTTCCGTATGAACGCCGTTAAGGAATAGTTCGGATTATCAAAGAATACGGACAGAAACAATAAAAAAGAAGTCCTGAAAGTTTCAGGACTTCTTTAATGTGATAGCATCAACTGAACAACTGGATAAACCTGAATATATGGGAGAGAAAAATTTGATTACATTAAGAAATTTTACCGTTGATGATGCATTAGAATTCCAACAAAAGCAAAGTACAAATATGTCCCTCGATGAAGTTAAATCATTATTGACAAAATGGCAAGAAAAAGAGTTTGAAGGCAAATATTTCGAAATGTTTGCTGTTACAAATGATGAAGGAATTGTTGGTATGATATCGTTGTATCAAAATTCTGAGAATGTTATTTCCTGCGGTCCCGAAATATTTGAGCGTTATCGCAAACAAGGGATTGGTGGAGAAGCAATGAAACTTGCAATGAAAATAGCAAAAAACAAAGGATATAAATTAATGTTACAACAAATTCGAGTAAATAACACTGCAAGTATTGCACTGCATAAAAAGTTAGGGTTTGAAACAGATGAATACATCTATAAAAACAGACGCAACAATGATGTTCATATTTTTATAAAACTATTGTAAGACCAGTTCAAGTTTGTCGAACAGATAAAGGGCGCACTTCTATACACCACATCGTTTCGGTGTAGTGCGTAATGTGCGTTTTTGCACCGCACCAAAGCCTCCCTCTGATGAGGGAGGTGGCAAAAATCTTTGATTTTTGACGGAGGGAGAGAA
>JAFYLV010000078.1 GCA_017556885.1 Clostridia bacterium
ACAGTGGTCTTTCCCTTGGTTCCGGTGACACCGACGATCTTCATCTCCCGTTCGGGATGTCCGTAATACTCCGCCGCACACTCCGCGAGCGCCTTGCGGACATCGCGTACAAGCACATACTCCTCCGGCGCGGGATCCGGCAAGGTATCCAGCACAGGAAGAGCCCCCGCTGTCGCAGCAGCCAAAGCAAAATCCTTGCCGTGGCGGGCTCCGTCAGCAACTCCGGGCAGGCCAAAGAAGAGCATGCCTTCTCCCGCAGCGCGGGAGGAGGTGCACAGTCCCGTGATCTCTTGCCCCATGTCGCAGCGGGCTTCGATCACTTCGGTATTTGCAAAAACAGCAGTTCTGTTCATTTTGTTACTCACTTCCATTAAAAAGGGCAAAAAGGAATGGATCAATGGTCAGCGGTGTTCGCCATATCGGCAAACTGAACATTGATAACAGTGCCAGTCTGTACGCTGTCGCCCGCGCGGACCGACTGCGCGGTCGCACGCGTTGCGGAATCTCCGGAGCTCTGCAGCGCACCCTGGGCGTGCAGATAAAGTCCCATGCTGTCCAGCTTCAGGCGAACCTGATCGTAGCTCATGCCCGTCAGGGAAGGCATTGTAAGAGGCTTATCGTCAGCAGTTTCTCCACAGTAGAGAAGAATGGTGGAATCCTTTGCGATATCCGCACCGGCCACCGGCATCTGCTGGGTCACCGTCGTTCCCTGACCGATCACGCGGACGCGGAAGCCCGCACGCTTGAGCTTGTTTTCCGCAACAGAGACGGAATTTCCCGTCACCGCAGGCACAGATACCTGCGCCTTGGCAAGTTCCTCCTCGGTGTACACGGGATCAATTCCCCAATAAGGCAGCACCTCGGAAAGGATGTTGCCCACCACAGGGGCGGCGATCTGGCCGCCCTGGCGAAGACTTCCGCGCGGCTCGTCGATGAGCACCAGCACGGCGATCTCCGGATCGTCCATGGGCGCAACGCCGCAGAAAGACGCGATGCGTTTATCGCTCTCGCTCTCTCCTTCCTCCAGCACGGCATCCAGCTTCTCAGAGGTACCCGTCTTACCGCCGACGCGGTAACCGGCCACATATGCGTTCTTACCCGTACCCTTGGATACGACCTGCTCCATCATGTAGCAGAGGGTCTCGGAGGTGGATGCGGATACGATCTGGGAGATCATTGTAGGTTCAACGGTCTCGATAATATTTCCGTCCTTGTCGGCAATCGCCTTGACAAGGTGAGGCTGCATCATTTTGCCGCCGTTGACCAAACCGCAAACCGTGGTCAAAAGACGGATCGGCGTGACCTTGAATCGCTGACCGAAAGATGCAATGGCAAGCTCCAGTTCCCGGAAGGTGGACTTACTGTGCAGAATACCCGTCTGCTCACCCTGCAGATCGATATCCGTCTTACCGGCCAGACCCATGGTGTGCAGATATTCAAAGTATTTCTCCGTGCCGACCCGCAGCGCCGTCTCCATAAACACGGGGTTGCAGGAGTTTTTCAGGCCGTCCAGGAAGTTTTCTCCGCCATGGCCGCCCGCCTTCCAGCAGGCAACGCGCTGGGTTCCGATGTACTTATATCCCGGGCAGGAGAAGGTATCCGAAAGGCTGACCGCCCCCTCTTCCAGGGCAATAGCGGTGGTCACAAGCTTGAAAACAGAACCGGGCTCGTAGGTCATGGACACCGGACGGGTGCTCCACTGCTCAAACAGGGCTGCACTTTCCGCGGTCTTACGTTCTTCCGCATCCGCGATGCTCTCAAGCTCCGCCAGTGTCTTTTCATCCCAGACCGAACGGGGATCGTTCAGATCGTAGGTAGGATACTGTCCCATACCGAGGATCTCACCGGTCTTGACGTTCATAACGATGCCGATGGTGCCAACGGCACATTTGTTGTCCTCATAAGCCTTTTTGAGGTACTTTTCCAGAATCTGCTGGATGGGGATATTGATCGTCGTTACGGGAGAAATGCCGTCCTCGGCATCAAAATACTGCTCGTAGGCGGAGGAAAGTGCTGTTCCCGCGCCGTTTTTGGAGGTAGTGATGCGTCCGGGCGTACCGGAGAGCATATCCTCATAAGCCGCCTCCAGGCCGTAGGCGCCCACGTTATCCACCGTCGTGAAGCCGATAACATTGGCCGCAAGCGTTCCGTAAGGATAGTAACGTTCGGTATCCTCAAAAAGATGGATACCCTTGATCTTTTCCGTGCTGATAAAGGTGCGGATTCGTTCGCAGGTCTCGGTATCCACTTTTTTCTTGATGACCTGATAATAGCTTTTTTTGTTCTGGGTCTTCTGCAGAATCCACTCCCGGTCGAGATCCAGGATCATCGCAAGCTCGGAGGCAACCTTTTCAACCTGTTCGTCCTTCATCGTTGCCGGAGAAAGCACCACCGTATAGCAGGGCACACTGTAGGCAAGCTTCTGCATATCCGAGGCATAGATCGTACCGCGGGCCGGGGTAATGATCTGGTCCAGTGTCTGCTGCTCCAGGGCTCGGGTCTCATAGAAATCGTGCTTGATGATCTGATGGTAAAAAAGCATGCCTCCCATACCCACAACCAGGAGCACACAGAACACGGCCGCCACAAGGACAGACCGGCCAATCATGGATTTGGTGGGTGAGGAGGCATTCATTTTGGGTATTTTCCTTTCAGTGCAGCAATCTTTGTGCCGCTTCATAAAGACAGAGACAGGGAAATGCGACTTTCACATTTCCCATCATCTCATCACGGTGCAGATCGCACAGACCTGCCCTAACATATTATCATGCTGTCAGCGAAAATATTCTACAAACGTGTCGAAAGCATTCCGCAGCTTTGCCCCGGCAGTTCCGGTCTTTGCCGCCGTTCCGTCGGCCAGTCGAATCTCATCGGTTTCGCCAAGGTCAATATAAATCACATTTTCCGCCGTTGCCCGGGTCATACCGAGATGCGTCTCCGCGTATTCTGCAAGCTCGGAGAGATTGTACTCCCGATCCTGCGCGGCAAGAACTGCGGTGTATTCCTTCTGCAGCGCCGCCATCTCTCTTTGCAGAGCCGCCGAGCGGATGTTGAGCTCCGAGAGCTTCGCATAGCTCATGACCACCATAGCAAACATAACCGCCACAGCCAGCGCAGCGAAGATGTATCCGTAGCTGATGCGGGGAGCCACCGCAGTCGAGGCAGCCTTCTCCGGCTCGCGCAGGATACGGGTCTCTTCCCGGATCTCGTTTTGTGCCTCAGGGGCGTACAAGTCATATGCAAGGTTTGACTGGCGGTGGATCGTTCTGTACTTCTGCTCCATCCCTAAGTTCCTTTCCTTCTATCTTCCTTGGGGCGCGCCTTGCGCAGCCTTTTATTCTTCCTGTTCCAATACCTCGCAGACACGAAGCTTTGCACTGCGGGCACGCGGATTTCGTTCCAGCTCCTCTGCCGTAGGCAGGATGGGCTTTTTGGAGATCAGTTTGACCTTGGGCTTTCCGCCACATACGCACACCGGAAACTGTGGCGGGCAGGTACAGCCCTTCGCCATATCCGCGAAGATCTCCTTGGTGATGCGGTCTTCCAGCGAATGGAACGTGATAACACAGATACGTCCGCCGGGATTCAAATGTTTCCAAAGATCGGTCAGCGCTTCCTCCACCGCAGAGAGCTCGCCGTTGACGGCGATGCGCAGTGCCTGGAAGCTTCGTTTGGCCGGATGCTGCTTTTCCCGCAACGCCTGCGGCGGCATGGCCGATTTGATGACCTCACAGAGCCGCCCGGTTGTACGGATCGGCATCTCGATGCGGGCTTTTGTGATGGCCCGGGCGATCTGACGGCTGTATCTCTCCTCACCGTAGCGCCAAAGAATATCCGCAATGGCAAATTCGTCGTAGGTGTTAACCAGATCTGCAGCAGTCATTCCGCCGCTGCGATCCATCCGCATATCCAGCGGTGCATCCTGCATGTAGGAGAAGCCGCGCTCCGGCTCATCCAACTGGAAAGAAGAAACGCCGAGGTCAAACAGAATGCCGTCTGCCCGAAGTTCGAGATCTGTCAAAACGTTTTTTACGTCCGAGAAATTCGACTTCACCGGAGTAAACCGGTCGGCCCAGGGAGCAAGTCTCTCCCCCGCCGCGCGGAGCGCATCTTCATCTCTGTCGATGCCGATCAGACGGCCGCCTTCGGAAAGCCGTTCCGCAATGCGGCTGGAATGTCCGCCGCCGCCGAGGGTACAGTCAACATAAACACCGTCGGGCCGGATATTCAGCCCTTCCAGGCACTCCTGCAGGAGTACCGACTCATGAATAAACTCTTTCATCAGAAGTGGAACTCACTCATACGCTGTTCCATACGCTCGTTGGTCAGCTCTTCCTGGGCGCGGTCATATTCCGCATCGCTCCAGATCTCCAGATGGGTGATGGAGCCGGCCAGCACGCAGACGCCCTTGCCTTCGATACCGGCATGATTGCGCAGAAACTGCGGAATGAGCATACGGCCCTGGTTATCCTTGCCGCAAAGCTCGGATTTATTGATAAAGAAGCGCTTGAAATCCTGGGCATCGGAGAAGCTCATGCTGCCGATCTTCGCAGTAAAGCTCTCCCAGCCTTCCATGGTAAAGGCCCACAGGCAACGACCGTTTCCGCGGGCAACACCGCGGCAAAGCACAAATTCCTCGCCCAGTTCTTCTTTGAACCGTGCGGGGATCTGGAGACGACCCTTATCGTCAATATTGTGCCTGTATTCGCCCTGCAGCATTTACAACTCCTTGTGGCGGTGTTAGGGACTGTGTCACCACTTATTCCCCACTTCATTACCACTTGACTATTATTATACACCTTTTTCGCAAATAATCAATAGGTGTTTGAAATTTTTTTCGCCCGGCGAAAGCCTTTTTTTACGTTCTTACAGCGAATCCGGAACTTTCGAACAGTTGTTCTGTTATTCGTTTTCTTCTCTGTTGTTCGCCGCTATCGGCAGCCTTCCAATCGCTTGACAGCACATGTCTGTTGTGTTATCATCAAAAAAACTGTGTTTTCAGGAGATTGTGCATGATCATTCGAGAAATGATGCAGGAAGATCAGATCCGCGTTTTGGAAATATATAAGGAGGGAATTGATTCCGGCAAAGCTACTTTCACTTCAGAATGTCCAACTTGGGTAGAATGGGATGCCGCGCATTTCAAAGTCTGTCGATATGTTGCCATACACAACAGCGAAATTTCAGCCTTTACTGCGATCAGTCCCATTTCTCCAAAGCCACACTATCGCGGAGTTGCAGAAGTTACGATCTATGTAGATCCGAAAGTGCGAAATCACGGTATCGGAACGGCCTTACTGCAAAAGCTCATAGAAACTGCACCGTCCAACGGCTTCTGGTGTCTGTATTCATCCATTTTTTCGACAAATACGCCCAGCATCAAGCTGTTCCGCAAATGCGGTTTCAGAACGATTGGCCATCGCGAACGCATTGCTAAAGACAGATTCGGATTCTGGGTTGACACTACCCTGATGGAGTATCGTTTTTCGGATTCGGTAGTCAATTTTCAGCAGTTTTAGTCAAATTGTGTTCTACCATCAGTTGTATTTCGTATCTTTTTTCATGTTATACTGTACCCGTCCGATATTCAAAAAAAGAGTTGTCGTCAGTTTGTCCGTTTTGACACACGGGGGGGCATCTTCCCTGCTGCAAGTTCCTCTTGTCCCGCGAACAGTTTCCCGGAATTGACACGGATAATACAAAAACTTAACACAGGAGAATACCTATGCTTGAATTGAGGAAAATGAATTACACCGATATCCTCGCCCAGTGGGAATATGTTACCTCACTGCCTCCGGATGAGAACGGATTGACGAACCCATACCACGGCGTTTCCTATGACGATTACGAAAAAAACGTACTCCCGGAGCTCATGATGCACGAGCATCCCGTCAGCATGCCGGACTGGTTCGTGCCCGAAACATACTATTACCTTTGGGACGACGGTATACTGGTGGGCGAATTCCGCATCCGGCATTTTCTGACAGACGCGCTGAAGGCCGGTGCCGGTCACATCGGCTACAGCATCAAAAAGGAAAAGCGCGGTCAGGGCTACGGCACAAAAGGCATGGCCATGGCTCTGGAACTTGCCCGAAAGATCGTTCCGGAAGATGAAATATACCTGCGCGTATTAAAAAGCAACATTCCGTCCTTCCGGGCAATTTCAAGCAACGGTGCCCGTATTGCAGGCGAAGACGATACGCATTACTTTATGAGAGTCAGTAAATAACATCGGTTTTGCCCATAAAACAAACCTCCGTATGATGCCGGTCTGCGACAGCCGGACCATACGGAGGTTCGTTTTTGCGTTTTGTTTTATTTCATTGCTTTGACCGCTTTGACAATGCGGCTGGTGCCGAGGCGGTCAGCACCGAGGGAAAGCATCTGTTCTGCATCCGCAAGGCTGGAAATTCCGCCCGCCGCCTTGACCCGCACACCGGGACCGACGTTTTTCACCATCAGCTCCACATCCGCAAAGGTCGCGCCGCCGGTGGAGAAGCCGGTGGAGGTCTTGATGAAATCGGCTCCCGCCTTGGTAACGATACCGCACATGCGGATCTTTTCCTCTTCTGTCAGAAGGCAGGTCTCGATGATAACTTTAAGGATCTTCTCCCCGCAGGCAGCCTTGACCGCGGCGATCTCCGAACATAACTCCGCATCGCGTCCATCCTTGAGCCATCCGATGTTGATGACCATATCGATCTCGTCGGCGCCGCGGGCGATGGCATCCTTCGCTTCAAAGCACTTGGCCTCCGTGGTGGAATAGCCGTTGGGGAAGCCGATCACGGTGCATACGGCGACCCGACCGGCAAGATACTCCGCCGCATCGTGAACGTACGAGGCAGGGATGCATACGGACGCGGTGCGGTATTTCAGCGCATCCTCACAGATCGCAAGGATCTCCGTGCGGGTTGCCGCCGGAGAAAGCAGCGTATGATCCACATGGGCAAGAATCTCCGAAACGCTATAGGACATAAAACGATCTCCTTTATGTTTTTTCTTTTCATTCTATCACGGCATCTTCCGCTTGTAAAGATAAGATGCGCAGAGTTGAGATTTTCTCCCGCTCTGCGCATCTTTTCATACATTTCATCAAAAACTATTCCGCTCAGACAGCCTCGCCCCGCGATTTCAGAGTCAGCCGATCGGCGATCATGGCAATGAATTCACTGTTCGTCGGTTTGCCCTTGGCATTGGATACGGTATATCCGAAGATGGACTGCAGCACCTCCAGATCGCCCCGTTCCCATGCCACCTCGATGGCATGGCGGATGGCGCGTTCCACCCGGCTTGCAGTGGTGGAAAACTGTTTTGCCACGGTGGGATAGAGAATTTTCGTCACAGCATTGATGGCGTCAGGATCGTTGACCGCGAGGATAACACCTTCGCGCAGGTACTGGTACCCCTTGATATGCGCTGGGACACCCACCGTGTGCAGAAGTCCCGTCACTTCCGCATAAAGAGAAAAGGGTCTGTCCTTTCGGGGTCGCATGGGTATCACGTTTCCGCCTGCAAGTTCCTCCACCCGTTCGGAGAGAACCGCCGCCTCAAAGGGCTTGAGCAGAAGATAGTCGGCACCGAGAGCCGATGCTTCCGCCGAGATACGGTCATTGACGAACGAAGTCATCAAAATCACTTTGGGTTGTTTCGCAAGTTTACCGGACATGACCTCCCGCAGCACCGCAAGCCCATCCAGCCGGGTCAGCATCATATCAAGAAGCAGGATATCCGGCCGTTTGTCCCGCACCGCAGCGAGTATTGCCGGCCCGTCTCCGGAAAGGGCGATACAGCGGACATCCCGCTTATCGGACAGTACACCTCGCAGCTGTTCCCCGTACTCTGCGGTTTCCGCGCCGATCATAACCAATGTGCTCATATTGTGTCATTTCCTTTCTTTTTGCTTTGCAGTCAAAATATATCATCCCCCGCCACAAACTGCAATAGTTTTTATAAAATCCGGCACTTTTCTCATCGGGAATATCTCCGGTTTTTCTATAGTTTTCGTCCCCCTTCTCCCCTTCGGGACAAAAGGTTGCACATTCCGCCTTTTTCTGTCGGAAATCGCGCGCCCGCTTTACATCTGCCGGAATTTGATTTATAATGTCTAAAATAACCTACGGGGAAGGAGGTCCTGTCTCTTGTCCGAAAGCACGGCAAAAAATGTAGCCCGCGGGGCATTCGTACTGCTATTGTCCAATTTCATCGTCAAGATCATCGGCATCTGTTATAAAATCCCGCTGACCGACATGATCGGCCCGCTGGGTATGTCCTATTTCCATTCCGCCTTCGAGGTGCAACAGATCCTGCTGACCTTTTCCCTGTCTCTGCCCGTGGCAGTGTCCAAGCTCGTGGCAGAATCCGCCTCCCTCGGCCGCGGCGCGGAGGTGCGACGCATTTTCCGCGTCACTCTCCTCACATTCTCTCTCATCGGCATTTTAGGTACGGCCATTCTCATCCTTGGTGCGCCTGCCTTTGCCGCCGCCACCGTTTCCGTCAAGGCGCAGTATTCCATCATCGCCCTCGCGCCCTCCCTCTTTCTGTATGCCATCGCCGCCACCTTCCGCGGCATGTATCAGGGCCTCGGCAATATGGTCCCCACCGCCGCAACCCAGATCACCGAGGCGATCGCCAAGCTTTTCTTCGGCGTTTTGATCGCCGACCGTTGCATCAAAGCGGGGCTTTCGGATGAGTTCGTCGCCGCCGGCGCCATTTCCGGCACCACCATCGGCATTGTCTTTTCCGTGCTGATCCTTATCCCCCTCTACTTCCTGCCCATATCCCGCCGCCGCATGACGGCCATCCCCAGCGGCGGCGAAAGCGCTCCGGCCGGCAAGCTTCTCCGGCGACTGCTCGGCGTCGCCATTCCCGTCACCGCCTCTTCCTTCATTGTTAACCTGACCAGTTTTCTCGACTTGTTCTGCATCTCCAACCGTCTGCAGTTTATCGGCATGAGTGAGGACGTCGCCGCCACCGTTTACGGCGGATATAAGTCCTATGCGCAGCTGCTTTTCAATCTGCCACCCTCCCTCATTGCCTCCATCGGCCTCGGCATCCTGCCCGCCATCGCCGCCGCCCACGTGACCGGCAAGGCAGAAAAGCGCTCCGGCATCATCAATTCCGCCCTGCGCGTAACCATTCTCTTTGCTATGCCCTGCGCCGTCGGT
>JAFYLV010000079.1 GCA_017556885.1 Clostridia bacterium
ACCGTGTTGAACGTAAAGTTTTGATTTCCAACAATACTTTTAATCGTATCAAAATAGCTTCAGCAGATGAAATACAACAAGCAATAGATACTTATATTTATGATGATAAGAAAAAAGCGTATTTTTTGAGTAAATCAAATAGCCTTTTGGGTTTTGTAGCGATGGGAGATAGTGGAAATATACAAGGAGTAATCATAGCATTTCCCGACAGTATGCAGGCTCCACTTGATTCTACTCGTTTGTGGATTAATGTGTTTGTTGAACCGGAATGTCGGAATCAGGGGATAGGAAAGGCTCTTGTATATGAAGTATACCGATATGCAAAAGAAAATAATTTCGTACAATTAACGAATTTTGATATCACAGAAGATAATATCGGCTTTTGGTATGAAATAGGTTTCGATATTTTCTTTTGGGGAGTTAATGCCTCAACCGGAAAACGAGGTACAACTGCAATGATCCGTGTTAAATAAAAACTCATAATATAAAGTCAAAGCCTCTGATAAGGAGAATCCTTGTCGGAGGCTGATGCTTTTTATTGAATTATCACCGCATTAGTGGTGAGTAAGTGCGCACTTGCAGGCAAAGAAAAAGCCTCCCTTGTGTAAAGGGAGGTGGCACGGCAACGCCGTGACGGAGGGATTGTAAAAAGTTAAAATCAATCTAAAACAATCCCTCCGTCGCTTCGCGACAGCTCCCTTTACACAAGGGAGCCTCTGACAGTAACCGTTTGTTCGGTTATTATTTTGTTAGTTAAAACTGTCCTTTAGCACCCGAGGAGTCCGGGACAGGGATTAGTTCTCTCTTTTTTTGGTAGGGGCAAACTGGATGAGTATGATGGCCGCAAATACGAGGATACAGCCGATCCCCTCGCGGGGAGTAAGTCTCTCGTTGAGCACCAGCCAGCCGCCGATGACGGCGAAGACCGATTCAAGGCTCATGATGAGACTTGCGACCTGCGGCGGGCAGCGCTTCTGCGCAAGGATCTGCAGGGTGTAGGCGATACCGCTGGAGAAAAGACCGGTGAAGAGGATGGGCTTCCATGCAGCGAGGATGCCCGGAAGCTCCGGTGTTTCCATGATGAGCGCAAAGGCGGTGGAAACGATGGCATTGACGGCAAACTGCAGGCAGGAGAGACGGATGCCGTCCGTCGCAGAAACAAAGCGGTCAACAGTCAGAATGTGCGCGGTGTAGAAGAGGGCGCAGAGAAGCAGGAGAATATCGCCCGTCTTCAAAGAAAAACCTTCCGTGATGCAGAGAAGATACATACCGCCGGTGGCGATCCCAACGCTTATCCAGCCAAGCAGGGGAGTTCTTCTGCGAAGGAAAATGCCGAAAATGGGAACGAAAACGATGTAGAGCGCGGTGAGAAAGCCGGATTTGCCTGCGCTGGTCTCCACGATGCCCATCTGCTGAAGGTTGGAGGCAAGTGCAAGCAGCACACCGCAAAGAATACCGCCGACCCAGAGATCTTTTTTGCTGTGATCCGGGTGCATACGGAAGGGTTTGCGTCCTGCAATGAGGTCGGATACGAGCACTACCGGCACAAGTGCGGCAACACCGACGTAGGAACGTACGGCATTAAAGGTCGTGGGACCGATGTGATCCATGCCCTGCCGCTGGGCGACAAAGGCAAAGCCCCAAATGAAGGCAGCGACCAGCAGCATCAGCGCACCGATCAGCTGATTTTTTCTTTCTTTATGCATGTGAAAAGCTCCTGCGTAAAATTATTTTGAAAATATAAGAATATTTTATCACAATATTTGAAATTCGCAAAGCGGTATAGTATACTATATTCGTAAATTTCGGAGATAAGTTTTTGGATTTATCGGAGAGGACAGGGATAGATGGCAAGAGTGATTCTGATTGCATCGGGAAAGGGCGGAACGGGGAAGACCACCGTTGCGGCTGCCCTTGCCTGCGCGTTATGCGATGCAGGACGACGCGTGCTCGCGGTGGATCTCGATGCGGGAATGGGAAATCTTGACATAGCCCTTGGCATGCACGATGCTGCACTGTTCTCCATTGCGGAGGTGCTTTCCGGCGCTGTAGCAGTGGAGCAGGCTGCGGCACCGGTGCACGGCAGGGAAGGCCTCTCTCTGCTTACGGCTCCCACGGCGGGTTATGTTCCCGCTGCAGATAAACTTGCATCCTTCTGCGCTGATATTCGAGCAAAGGATACGGACGTTATCCTCGATTGCGGCGCAGGCCTTGGGGATATCCTTGCGGCGGCACGGGAAGCGGCAGATCTGGTGCTTGTGGTTGCGCTTCCGGAAGATGCCAGCCTTCGCAACGCTTCTTCTACCGCGCAGTTTCTTGCGCAGCGTCCCGCTTTGAAAATTCGTCTTGTTTGCAACCGGATTCCGGTTAAGCGCAGGATTCTGCGCCGGACACGTATCTGTATTGATACTTGCATGGACAACACCGGCCTTCCTCTTGCTGCCGTGATCCCGGAGGATGAAGGCGCGCGGCTTGCGACCGCCCGTGGAAATGTGCTCTATGATAACTCCCGCAGTTCGGTGAGGGAGAGCGTGAAGGCCCTTGCCGGGCGCATAATTTCGAATATTTTTTAAAAATTGTGCATTGTGCATGGCCGAAAAATGTGTTATAATATCTGCGGTTTTACAGATCAACGGGGGGGGGTTACTGCTCCCGGCCTTATTCTTGACGGAGGTGCATTTGGATGAATATAGCTTTGATCGCTCATGACAAGAAAAAAGAACTGATGGTTCAGTTCTGTATCGCCTACTGCGGTATTCTTGCAAAGCACAACCTTTGCGCCACCGCGACGACGGGCAAACTGATCGCCGAGGCAACCGGCCTTGTCATTGACCGATATCTTTCCGGTCAGCAGGGCGGTGACCAGCAGATCGGTGCCCGCATCGCCTATGATGAGATCGATATGGTCGTTTTCCTGCGGGATGTGAATTCCTTCGGAAATGAGCCGGATGTGGATGCCATGATCCGCCTTTGCGATGAGCAGAACATTCCCATTGCTACCAACCTTGCGACGGCGGAGATGCTCGTCCTCGGTCTGGCCCGCGGTGACCTTGACTGGCGCGAGCTGGTTCGTAAGAAGTAAATCGTTGTTTGAATTTCCCCCGAAAGGTATCTCTTTCGGGGGTTTTGCTTAAAAATGTTATGGGAGAATGTATTGTGGAAGAGCTGCACCTATTCATCGTAAATCCCTATGCGGGCAAGGGAAAAGAGCAGGCAACTCTGCCGGAGCGTATCCGCGTGGCTGCGCAGGAGCTGGGTGTCGAGGCGGCGGTTTGTATCCCTGCACATCCGGGTGACACGCGCGAGGCGATTGCCAGGGCCGCAGCGGGCGGAAGACCGCTCCGTGTATATGCCTGCGGCGGTGACGGAACGGTCAATGAGACCGTGAATGCGGCGGCTCCTTTTGAAAATGTCTCCGTCGGTATTTATCCCTGCGGCTCCGGCAATGACTATGTCAAGTCTCTGCCCGTGGATGTTGCGCTTTGCCGCGATCTGAAGGCCCTTATGCTTGGTGAGATTTGTCGAATGGATCTGGTGGACGTCGACGGTGAGTTGTGCTGCAACATGACCAACATCGGCTTTGATGCCCTTGTTGCGCACCGGATGCGTCTTTTCCGCAGAATTCCCTTTGTGACCGGCCCCCTTGCTTACTCCCTTGCGGTGGTGGCAGGTGTTGTGTCCCGTATGAGCTGGTCGGTGAAGGCGATCTTTGACGATGGGGAGGAGATCGTTGGCCCCTTTATGCTTTGCGCCGCCGGTGTCGGCCGTGTATGCGGCGGGAAGTATATGGCACTGCCGACTGCGAAGCTTAATGAAGGTATTATGGATGTCTGTATGCTCCGTCAGGTTCCCCGCCGCCGCTTTCCTGCGCTGATCGGTATTTATAAAGCCGGTCAGCATCTTGCGGATCCGAGAGTTGCCGGCATTGTTACATACCGCAGATGCAAAAATCTCAAACTCATCCTGGATCGTCCTGCGGCCCGCGCCGTGGACGGCGAGATCATCAAAGGTACCGAATTTAACCTGCAGATTCGCCCCGGTGCTCTGCGGCTAATATTACCTAAGGCATAATAGCCTCCCGTTTCCGATACAATGTAGGGAAACGGGGGACTTTTTTTATGCTTTCCTATATTTGGATGGGTATGATGGCGGCTGCGATAATATTTGGCGCGATCAACGGACGCCTTGAAAACGTGAGCAGCGCCGCAATGGCGGGGGCGGAATCCGCCGTAAATCTTTCCTTCTCCATTGCAGGCCCGATGCTTCTTTGGTCCGGGGCTGCGGAACTGATGCGCTGCGGAGGAATGCTGCATGCCATTTCCCGTAGGATTTGGAAACCGATATCGGCGCTACTTGGGCTGAAAAACGCGGATCGCGAACTTCGTGAAAACCTCTGTGGCAATTTCAGCGCAAATCTCCTGGGGCTTGGAAATGCGGCAACACCGCCGGGACTGCGAGCGGCGGAAATGCTCGGCGCGCAGGGGAACGGGAAGGCATTGTCGAGGCTGATCATCTTAAATACGGCGTCTGTCCAACTTATTCCAACGACGGTCGCAGCTCTGCGCGCGGGATACGGTTCGGCGGCACCTTTTGATATCTGTCCGGCGGTATGGTTGACATCGGGAGCGGCGCTCTTTGCGGCGGTTGGAAGTGCCGTGGTGATCGGAAAGTTTCTGAAATGAAAACGTTAGGCACGATTTCTGCAGTGCTTCCGGTACTGATTCTTTTGGGCGCATCTCTATTGTCCGCAAGGCGGTGTTCCGACGTGTTCACAGTATTTACCAAAGGTGCTGCCGACGGTTTGCAGGTAGTTTTAAAGCTATTGCCGACCCTCTGCGGTCTTTTGTGTGCCGTGGAAATGCTTAAGGCAAGTGGCGTTCTGGATTTTATTGCGACGCTGCTTTCGCCTGTCACGGAACGTATCGGAATTCCGGCGGACTGTCTTCCGCTTTTTCTGCTGCGTCCCTTCTCGGGCAGTGCGAGCCTTGCACTCGCGGGAGAATGTATTGCCTCTTCTGGTGCGGATTCCCTGCCGGGGCGCATCGCTGCGGTACTCATGGCATCCAGTGAGACCACCTTCTACACGGCCGCGGTATATTCGGCGGCCTCCGGACTGAAGCCGGCGCGGTATACGCTATTCTGTGCACTGCTTGGAGATCTTACGGCTATGCTTGTGTCCGTCCAAGCGGTGAAATGGCTATTTTCATAAAACAGAGGCAGATGTTTTGACATCTGCCTCTGTTTCGATAGAGATTTATTTCTTTTCCTCAACAGGCTGCACGGGATATGAGATCTCGTATTCGCCGGAGGGAAGGCGTGTACATGCACCGGTTGCCGCAAATGCTTTTCCGTTCTGCCGGATCTGAACTGCACCAAGATCTGCGCAGCGGTAGGGAGTGAAATCTGCCTCGGTATTTGCGGGGACGATCACACGGAGTTTTGCAGTGTTGTCTGCAAGGGTCCAGTCGCAGGCGATGGTACCGCGGATGGATTCAAAGCGGATGGAGGACTCGGTCAGCCCGCCGCCACCCACGGAGGGTGCAATATCAAAGACCTTGTAGGCCGGGGCATCCTTGCGGAGACCGATGCCGCCGATATGACGGTACATCCAGTTGCCGATGGATCCGTAGGCATAGTGATTGTAGGAGTTCATAGTGGGGGACCAGAAGGTGCCGTCGGGGCGGATGCCGTCCCAGTGCTCCCACATGGTGGTGGCGCCCATGCGCACAGAGAAGAGCCAGGAGGGGAATGTCTCCTGCAGAAGAAGGCCAAAGGCGCGGTCCTCTTCACCGATCTGTGAGAAGGTGTGGCAAAGATAGGGAGTGCCCACAAAGCCGGTGGTCAGGTGGTTTCCGGACAGCCGGAGGGAAGCAATCAGCTCTTTTTTGCAGTGTTCCAGTGCCTTTCCGTCCACGAGGTCGAACCATATGGCGAGAATGAAGGCGGTCTGGTTGCGCGGACCTGCGGCAAGACGTCCGCCGGGCGTGACAAAGTCCCGGTTGAAGGCGGAACGCACCTTCGCATAAAGATTGCGGTATTTTTTTGCCTCACCGGTGTAGCCGAGGATCTCAGCGGTCTCTGCGGTAAGACGGGTGGAATAGGCATAGAAGGCATTGGCGATGAGCTCGTTGGAGGTTCCGCCGTTGCAGGTGCTGCTGTCGCCGTCAAGCCCCAGCCAGTCGCCGAACTGGAAATGCCCGTTGAAGGTGTAAGGATCATCTCCCCAATTCTTCATATAGCCGACCCATTTTTTCATGGCGGGGTAGTTATCGCGCAGAATGCGTTTATCTCCGTAGGCTTGCCACATATCCATGGGAATAACGGTGACACAGTCACTCCAGGCATTGGAGGCGTTCTGCTTGATCATGGAGTTAGGAACAATGATGGGCACGGCTCCGGCTTCGGTCTGGTCTGCGCGCAGATCCCAGAACCACTTGGTGAAGAAGGCACCGCTCTGCATATTCTGCATAGCCGTGGAGGAGAAGACCTGTGCATCGCCCGTCCAGCCGAGACGTTCATCACGCTGCGGACAGTCGGTGGGCAGGTCGACAAAATTGCCCTTCTGTCCCCAGATGATGTTGTGCTGCAGCTGATTGAGCAGTGCATGGGAGCAGGAGAATTCGTTGGTCGGCTCAAGCTCGGTATGGATGACCACACCGGTAAAGTTTTCAAGAGCGGGCTCGCCGGGGAAGGCATCGATGCACACGTAGCGGAAGCCGTAGAAGGTCAGCATCGCTTCAAAAATATCATCACCGCCGGAAGTAATGTAGGAGGCTACGGCGCGGGCGGTGCGGTAGTTTTCAAAGTAGGCGTTTCCGTCCTTGTCCAGCACCTCAAAGTGGCGCAGACGGATCTCTCGGCCGGCCGGTGCCTTGACGCGCACGCGGACGAAGCCGACCATGTTCTGGCCAAAGTCCAGCACGCGCTCGCCCTTCGGGGTGGTGATGAGCTCGATGGGCTCGATCTCCTCAATGGGGCGGACGGCCTGCATCTGCTGGCCGACAAGCATACCATAACCGCGGTCCAGAATGGCGACGGAATTGCGCGGCATATTTACGCGGCGAGCGTCGATATCCTCGCCGTGATAGATCTGGGAATAGAGGATCTCGCTCTCTGCCCAGGTGAATTTTTCGTCAGAGACGATGCGACGGGTACGGCCGTCGGCAAAGGTCATATCAAGGCGACAGAGCAGAGCCGTGCGGTCGCCGTAGATATTCCAGCGGTTCTTGCCGATGAGGTTTCCGGTGAACCAGCCGGGACCGACGATGGCAGAGAACTCATTTTTGCCGGCACTGAGAAGCTCGGTTACGTCGTAGGTCTGATACTGCTGATGCTTGTTATAGCTGGTATAGCCCGGAGCCAGCAGATCCGGAGAGACAAATTCGCCGTTAAGCTGGGCGCGGTAAACACCGCAGGCGGTGATGTAAAGGCGTGCCTTTACGGGAGCCTCGGCAAGACGGAAATCGCGCATATAGCGAGGAACAACATCGTCACCGGCGTTCTCATCGGGGCGGGTGATCCACTTTGCCCGCCATGCGGTGCCGAGAAGTCCGGTCTCAAAGAAAGCGGGCTCGGAAGTCACTTCACGGCCGAGGTTGTCACGCACGGTAAAACGGTAGTGGTAGCGCGTGCAGGCAGAAAGTTTCAGTCCTGTCTCGATAAAAAGGGTATCGTCATCCTCAACAAAGCCGGAATCGGCGCAAAGAGAGGCGAAATCCTCATAAAGAGAGACCTCGAGCCGCCGTGAAGTCTGAATGCAGCCCGGCTCGTCGGAGCGAAGCTTGTAGGAAAGGCGGGGGTTTTTCTCATCGATGCCGATGGGATTCTGCATATATTCGCAGGTGAGGCCATAGATTTGCAGAGCCATATTTAGTAGTCCTTTCTGTTAGTTCACCGTTAGATTTCGTCTGCCGGGAGGATGAATTCGTTTTTGCCGGCGGAAAGAACAAATTCTTCGTCAGCGAAGCGCAGGGTAGCATTCATACCGGGATCCAATTCGACGGTGAGGTGGATATCCTCCTCAAAGATGCGCCAGTCAACGGTGACCCGTCCTGCAGCGGTCAGCTGAGAGCCCCGGACGCTGGGGACACGGCGGTTGAAGACGGGAGCAATGATGATGTCCGCATAGCCAAAGGAGTCCTCTGCCTGACGGATGCCAAGAAGCCGGGAGAAGAAATACTGAACGACTGCACCGAACATCGGGTGGGAGAGGGAACGGGCTTCGTTCTTCCACTCCTCATACAGAGTGGTGGCACCGAGCTCCATCCAGTGACCGAAGGAGGGAGCCTCGCGGCCGCCAAGGATATCAAACGCCAGGTCGGCATAGCCATGGTCGATAAGGACCTTGAAGAGCAGGTCTGTTCCGAAAATGCCGGTGTTGAGTTTGCGGGTGGCACTGTAGTGCGCTACGGTGTTTTCCAATGCACGGTCATCGGCAATGCCGAGATCGAGGGCAAAGAGGTTTGCACCCTGCACATTCTCGCACCAGTTGCCGGTCGCTTCGTCGAAGTAGTTTTTCTTTAGCACCTCGATCTTTTCCGCTTCACGTGCGGCAAGCGCGCGCTCACCCTCAATGTCACCGCAGAGCAGCGCGATCTCTCGCACGCGGCGAAGGGTCTTTACGTAGAAATAGGTGTTGACATAAGGTGCGGGAATGGCGATCTCGTCGGGTGTACACCAGTCGCCAAGACACCATTCGCCCGGCTGATCAGAGACGACGAGACCGTTTTCACTGTGGGCTTCGAGATAATCAAAGTACCGCAGCATCTGGGGGTAAAGCTGCTTTGCGGGAGCATCGTCGCCGTAAGTCTTCCAGTACTGCCATGGGACCTCCGCAATGGCACAGCCCCATCCGCCGGGTCCGCCGCCGGAGTGAACATAGGGGGCGGTATACTGCACGTGACCGCTCTTTCGGTCCTGACAGTCGGAAATGTCTCCGATCCAGCGCAGGTAGAAATCCTTTGCATCCAGAACAGCCATGACCGAGGGGCAGGAAAGTTGTCCGTCGCCGGTGTAGCCGCGGCGCTCGATGTGTGGACAGTCGGAAGGGATGCCGCCGTGCATGTTGCAGAGCTGGGTGCGGACAAAAGCATCATAGATCCAGTTAAGCACGGGTTCCGCACAGGAAAATTCGGATGTCACCGGTACGTTTGCATGGACGACCAGAACATCCTCGCATACGGCATCGCCGGCGACCGTGAAGTAGCGGAAGCCGTGCCAGAGGGAACGGCTGCGCCAGATGCGTCCCTTGCCGTCTGTTTTGTAGGTGCAGATCTGCCGGTGGATGCGGGTCTCATCCAACTTGTCCCCGCAAAGATTTTCAGACATGGTGAGGGTGAGGGTCTGAGGCATGCTTCCGGTCTCGCGCAGGACAGGCCAGCCGGTGATGTTTTCACCCGTATCGTAGAGCGCCGCGCCCTCGGCGGTGGTGCCGATGCGGCGGGGATGGATGTGCCGGATGACACGGTCGGCGGGAGAGGTCTGGATATAGAAGGGACCCTCGGGACCTGCGCAGACGGAAACGGCATCCCACGCGGAACCGTCAAAGGAAACCTTTGAGAAACCGTCGGCAAGGAATGCCGCATCCTGATGCTCGGCACGGACATAGTCGGTCTCGGTGATCTCGCTTTGGCTCCAACGTATTTCGGTATCGGAGACGACGGCCGTGACGTCGCTTCCGCTGCGGATAACCAGTCGGAAGACGAGCTTTGTGGGACGCTCGCAGCGATGACCGTACCATCCGGGGTAGAGACGGATGCCGATGCAGTTCTTGCCCTCTCGAATCAGATCGGTAACGTCATAGCGCATGACGTAAACACGGTGAGAGGTCTCCTCGCCAAAGCGTTCCTCGCAGACGCGTTCGGGCTTTGGCTCGTAGTCGCTGACGGCGGGG
>JAFYLV010000080.1 GCA_017556885.1 Clostridia bacterium
CACATGGTCGCCCATCTCCCTTGACCGTCCCTTCACTCTTGCAGAGATGCCCGAAAACATGATGACCCTCGACCGTGCCCGTGTCGCTCTGGACGGCGGCGAATTCAGCGAGGAGCGTCCCATCGAGTGCATCCGCGACAATCTGCTCTTTGACCGATTTGCCGGCCGGGTAAGCCTTGCCTTCACCTTTGAGACCGAAGTGATCCCCGAGAAGCTGATGCTGGTGGCAGAACCCGTTAAGGGACTTTCCGTCACCTTGAACGGAAGCGAGCTTCCCGTTCTGCCTGAATATCGCATCGATCCCCGTTTCCTCTCCTACGATGCCGCCCAGGCCGTGAAGCCCGGCAAAAACGAGATCATTGTTTCTCTCGATTACTGGCAGCGGGACGAGGTTTACGACGTGCTTTACGGCGATGGTTCCGAAAGCGTCCGCAATTGCCTCTCTTTTGATACCGAGATCGAAAACATTTATCTTTTCGGTGCCTTCTCTGTACATACCGAGGCCGATGCCTTTACCGACGAGCCCCGCTTTGCGGAAAGCTATACCGGCGCCTTCATCCTCACCGCCCCCACCGCAGAAGTCGATCCCTCCGATCTCGTCCGTTCCGGTTTCCCCTTCTTTGGCGGACGGCTGCGCCTCCGCTGCGAGCTGGACTGGAAGCCCGGCGATCCTGCAGAGCTTGTCCCCGGCGGCCGCTGGGCCGTTATGGGCATTGAAGTCAACGGCGAGAATGCGGGCACTCTGATGTTCGACACCCACAGAGACCTGACCCCCTGGCTGCGCGAGGGCAAAAACGAGATCATTCTCACGCCCTGCTGCGCACTTCGCAACCTGATGGGTCCCTTCCACAGAGAAAATCCCGAACCTACCAGCGTCGGACCGAATACCTTCTCCTATGAAAAGGAATGGAAGGGCACCGTCTGTCGCTCCTACCTCCCCCGCTATGCCTTTGTGCGCTTCGGTTTTGACAAATAAAGAATTTTGAAAGGGAGGATTTCCCCATGCGCAGTTCCAAAGGCTTCCGTTTTACCAAAACGGAAAAAAGTTGGATCCTCTACGACTGGGCAAACTCCGTCTACGCTACCAACATCATGGCAGCCATTTTCCCCATCGTCTATGCCAACATGGCGGATGATGTGGGGGACAAATGGTATGGCATTGCGGTGTCGGTCTCGTCTCTTCTCATTGCACTGCTTGCCCCCATTCTCGGCTCTGTGGGCGATTTCCCGAGGATGAAGAAAAAGCTTTTCTCCGCCTGCCTTATCTTCGGTCTCATTTTCACCGGGCTGATGGCCTTTGCCGGCTCCTGGCAGATGATGCTCGTTGGTTACGTCATCTCCCACATCGGTTATTCCGGCGCAAACCTTTTCTACGACTCCTTCTTAACCGACGTAACCACCCGCGATCGCATGGACAAGGTCTCCTCCTGGGGCTATGCCATGGGATATATCGGCGGCAGCACCATCCCCTTCCTGATCTCCATCGCGGTGCTTCTTCTGACCGACTATTCCACCTTCGGCATTCGTTTCTCCATTCTGATCGTGCCGGCGTGGTGGGCGATTTTCTCCATCCCTATGCTGAAAAACGTCCAGCAGATCTACTCCGTCCCCCGCGGAAAAGGCAGCGTTGTCCGTTCCGCCTTTGGAAACCTTGCCGTTACCGCCCGCGATATCATCTCCGACCGCGGTCTGCTGATCTTCATGCTCGCCTACTTCTTCTACATTGACGGTGTCAACACCGTCATCAGCGTTTCCACCAATTACGGCTCAACGCTCGGGCTCGGATCCACAGGCATGGTGCTGGCGCTGGTGGTCACACAGGTGGTGGCCGTTCCCTTCTCCATTTTCTTCAGTCGGCTTTCCGAAAAACTCGGCGCGGTGCGGCTCATTGTCGGTGCCATCGGCGTATACGTCGCTATCTGCTGCGTTGGCTTCTTCATGGGACAGATGGTGGAGCCTTTCCAGACGGACTACGCCGCTCTTGTTCGCAATAACGGTAAAACATATGCCGCAGAGTTTTCCGATCCCTCGGATGCGGAGGCGTGGAACACCGTAATCGCCGATCTTGTCTCCACCGGACGTCAGTCCCTCTCTGCCGAAGATCCTGCCGCACGGCGTGATATTTTCCTTGCCGCAGACGGAAGCGGTATCTTCGGTGATGTCGCCATCCGCATTGAAAACGGCGGCTATCGCTTCTCCGACAAGGCACGCGAGGCTGCACGGCTTGCGCTGGATTCCCTTTGGACGGATATCTCTCCCGAACTTCTTAAAGAAGATTCCGTTCAGGGTTACACTGCAGCGGCAAACATTGCCTCCACCCTTTTCTGGGCACTGGCATTCCTGGTCGGCACGGTGCAGGGCGGCATTCAGGCGCTCTCCCGTTCCTTCTTTGGCCGGCTCATTCCGCCGGAGCGCTCCAATGAATACTTCGGCTTCTTCGACGTTTTCGGCAAATTCGCCGCCGTTATCGGTCCGCTGCTCTACTCCCTCTTCTTTATGCTCACCGACCGTGCAAGCGTCGGTATTCTGAGCCTCATTCTTCTCTTCCTTATAGGCGCCGCGCTTCTCATCTTTGGCGGTCGCCGCATTCGGGAGACCGAGCTTCACGCAAAATAACCGCATACGTAAAAACGCCCGATCCGCAACGGATCGGGCGTTTTGTTATATGTATTTCTCTCAGGCAAGACCGCGGTC
>JAFYLV010000081.1 GCA_017556885.1 Clostridia bacterium
GCCTCCGGCATTCCGGCAAGGGTTCGCAGCGCCGCGCGCACGGCGGCAAGTTCCGGCAGAGCAGCCTTCGTCCGCAGGGCAAGATTTTCCAAGAATCCGGGCTTTTCATAACGCTTTTTGAGAAGAAGAGTGATCGGACGGCACCAAATATCCTGATGCAGATACCATTCCGGACAATATTCGGCAAATTTTTCGTCCTCCGGCGGACGGTGGGTATTTCCGCCCCAGCTGCCCTGCATGATAAAGGGCAGCATGCCCTGCCATACGGCGTTCATCCCTTCGGCATATTCGCCGTAGCGGGATGCGCAGAAACGCGCGGCGATCTCCTCGATGGACCGGGCGAGGGGAGACCAGGAATTTTCCGCAAGATATTCCAACACCAGCGGATCGCTGTGGGAAAGCTCCGGCCAAAGGACCATACCCTCGCAGTACGGGTCTTCTGCTGCGACGCGCAGACGCGCATCAGCAAGCTTGTAGGGGCCGCGCAGCTCGGATTCCGATTCGTAGGCATGGAAAAGACCGAAGATCCAGGGAAATTTACCCACAACGCCCCAGTTCAGAAAGCTGCAGTCGGGATCGTTTCCCTCGGAGGTGTAATCAAGGATCATGGTACGGGCAGGATCAAGCTCTGCCACCAGTGCCCGGATCTCCTCGGGGCTCCAAAGACCGAGAAAATCCCAGCTTGCGAGCATCAGCCGGGAATCCGGCCAGCGCTTGCGAACCTCTTCGGCTATGCGGCGGTAGGCCATCTGCTTCAGAGCGAAATTTTTGTTGCGGTCGCGGTAAAGAAGCCGCTCGCCAAGACCGATGGTGTGGAAAAGATCGGAGCGCTTTTCGTGCTCCTTCACCATGGTCTCCGTCAGGTGCATGTAAACGTCCATGCCGCCGGGTTTTGTGAAATCAAAGACCTTGCCCGTGTCGGAGGCGGTGTAATGCGCCACCTCCTGGGTGAGGAATTCCGGCTTTCGGGCTTCAAGGAAGCTTTCCGGCGTGCGGCTGTACCAGTGGGTCATGGTTCCGCAGTCCACGGGATAGTCGAGATCGAGATCCCGGGCGTAGGCAAGGATATCCTCGCGTAGCTTTCCGCGGTGCCGAAGGCTCCAAAAATCGGAACGGTCGTTATATCCTTCGGCATCGATGCCCTCCACCGTGCGGTATTCCGCAGGATAGGGAACTTCCTCCGGAAAGGCGCGCTGCCAGAGGTCATCCATGCCGATGCGCAGCATAAAAAAGTTCAGCCGGCGCTTGACCATCCAGTCCAGCTCGCGTTTCCAGTCGGAAAGGCTCCAATGCTCTGCCTGATAGCGGTGAAGTCCCCGGTGGGCAAAATAACGCAGACCGCGGAAGGCAAACCGGGGGGATTCCGCAACGTATATGCCCTCCAGCGGCAGGCTGTCCTTATGGGGGATGATATCGCCGTCCCAGAAATAGCGGCAGCCGGCAAAGGCTTCAAAATAATGGTAGACGGCATAGAGGGTGGAGCGTCCCCGTCCGCCGGCGAGGATGAGGGCGCGGCGATCTCCGGGCAGGGTATGGCTTTGGAGGACGTAATCATCCGTTCCGTAACGCAGCGGAAGGGCGCGGAGCCGCAGCTCCAGCACCTCGTGCATAACGGCATCGTTTACGGCGTCGGAACCGATGAGGATGAGGTCGGACCGACCGTTATCGGTGGAGACCAAAGGGAGCAGCTCGCCGGTAACGGCCTGCCAAAGCGACTGAAAGGCTTCCGCTGCAGCCTGATAGGCAGGCGCCGATGCGGCAGGACAATAAATGTGAAGTGGCATGTGAGTTCCTCCCTTTGCAGATGGACGAGAGTATGATATAATGCATTTATAAAGATATTATAACACAAATCGTTTGGACTGTCATTAGAAAATAAACGGAGGAAAAATATGAAAAATCGTGAGCTGCACATTCTTCGGGTCGCTTATGAAAACTGGATGTTTGAGGACCGGTTTGAGCATTTGCTGAAGCTTCTGAAGGAATACGATTGTGGTTTTACTTCGGTCGCGCTCTTTACGTCGGCGGTGCATACGCCGCTGAAACTTCCGGAGATTGCCCGGCGCGCGGCGGTCATAAAGGACCGGCTGGAGCGCCTGCGTGCCGCCGGCTTCCGTGCAGGCATCAACCATCTGCCGACCGTTGGTCACCACTGTGAGGACCTGGACAACAGCTGGGGTGACGGTTATTACTTTATGACAAATATCGAGGGTGAGGTCTGTCGCGGAAGCTACTGCATGCGGGACGAGCGCTTCCGCGCCGACTGCGTTGTGCCTACCTATCAGATGCTTGCGGCCGCGCGTCCCGATTTCATCTGGATCGATGACGATCTCCGTCTTGGACATATGCCCATTGGCAAGGCTTGTTTCTGCGACGGCTGTATTGCTGCCTTCAATGCGGAGCACGGAACTTCCTTTACCCGTGAAAGTCTGCACGCCGCCCTCAGCGAGTTTGATCCCCCCTTGCGGAAGCAGTGGCTTGCGCACAACGAAAAGGCCATCTGCGACCTTCTGCAAACCATCGGCCGCACGGTGCGCGCAGTGGATGAGAACATCATTCTCGGTGTAATGACCGGCGAGCACTA
>JAFYLV010000082.1 GCA_017556885.1 Clostridia bacterium
GAGGCATCGTTTGAGAAGAGGCGGGCAAGGCCGCTTCCGCACAGGCACATGACGGCCATCTCCACCGCGGCAAAGCCCAGCGCCCACCTAAGGGTCTGCTTTAAATACCGGCGGCCGAGGGCCTCATCCCCCGCGCCGAGGGATTGACCGAAGAGGGTGGTGGAAGCCACGTTGCAGGCAGCGCTGCTGGACCAGGCGAAGCCCTCCAGATTCTGCGCGATCTGGTTTGCGGCGAGGGAAGCGGTGGGAAGCCCTGCGATGATCTTTGCCGTGAGGGTGGCACCGCTTTGCAGCACCAGCTGCTCCGCGCCGGAGGTCAGGGCAATGGGCAGAAAACGGGTAAGCAATGCCCGGGACGGAAGCAGACGGACACCGCGGCTGTAATGCAGCGGCAGTTTCCGGGAAAAGAGGCAGCTCGCCGCGAGCAGGAAGGAAATGGCCTTTGCGATGACGGTGGCAATGGCCGCGCCGTCGACCCCGAGGGCAGGGAAACCGAGGGCGCCGAAGATGAGAATGTAATTGAATGCCACGTTGGCCGCGCCGCCGGTGAGGTTATAGATCATGGGCAGCTTTGCAATGCCGGTGCCGCGCAGGGAGGCGGTGATGTTGAGCGTCAGGATCTGGAAGAAGAAACCGACGGCGTTGATGCGGTAATAACGGATGGCGATGGCGAGCACCTCAGCATCGCTCTTTCCGCAGACAAAGCGCATGATCCCGCCGGCAAAGAAGAAGCTTGCAGTGGTCAGAAGCAGGGCGATACACAGCGCGATGGTCATGGACTGCCAGACGGTGGATCGGGCTTCCTCCATCTCGCCTGCGCCCCGGTGCCAGGCAACGGTCGCGGTGGTTCCGATGAAAAAGCCGCCACAAATGCAGATGATCAGATTGATGGGCGCGCCGCTAAGTCCCACTGCCGCCACGGCAGGGGTGGAATTCTCCATCTGTCCCACCATGATGCTGTCAATCAGCAGGAAAATCTGTGAAAGCAGGTTTTCGATCAGGGCAGGAAAGAGCAATGCGCGGAAATAACGCCGTTGGTCGCGGGTCAGTTTCATAGGAACTCCTTAAAAACAGTAACAAGACCCTGCAAAGGGGCAGGGCCTTGCATATATCAGTAATTGGCGCGGAAGTAGGCGATGATGCGGTCGGCAAGCAGCCGGTGACCTGCCGCATTGGGATGCAGGCCGTCGGGAACGTAGGTCTCACGCATCGCAGGGACCTGGGGATTCATGCCGCCGTTGGCATACAGGTCGAGTACGGGGATCCCGTAGAATTCCAGCACCTCGCGCATGACGTCCACATATTCCTTCAGGGTGACGGTAAAGCTTTCGCCGTCACGGGTGACCGTACGGGTCTCCTCGGCCCGGTGCAGCGGGGTGAGGAAGAGGAGTTTTGCCGTGGGGTAGCGGGTAAGCAGGGTATTCACAAGGCTGTGCATCGCGCCGTAGAAGGTGTCGGGGGTGCGGTCGGCGGGGGTGCCCATGGGGGCGTCGCCGTGACCGTAGTCGTTGGTGCCGCCAAAGACGATGACAACGTCGGCTTCGGGTTCCATATCCTGCGCGCGCAGGTTGAAATCAAGATCCATCCGGGAGGGAGGATCGGCAGGCTTCTGCTGCCGGGCGATGCGGGTGCCGCTGATGCCGTGATTGTAGCAAACCGCGTTGCAGTCGCGTTCAATGAGGGTGGGATAGCGGCCGTCCTTGCCGGCGCCGACGCCCTCGGTGATGCTGTCGCCGAGGAAGATGATCTTTTTACCGTTCAGTTCCATAATCGTAAAACCTTTCAGATTCAGGTTGATTTTTTAACCGTAGATAGAAATGCGGGCGTGAAGACGGCCCTTTCCCGTCTCGCCGGTGATCTCCTCCAGCCGGAATCGGCCGGCACCGCGCAGGGAGAGAATGTCGCCGTCCCTGAGCTCCGCGGCAGGGTCTTCCAGAGGGAGAGAATTGCGGAAAACCAGTCCGCGCCGGAATTTTTCCGCTCCCTCGGAGCGGGAGAGATGAAAAACGGCGCAGAGGGCGGCATCCGCCCGGCGGGAAGCCATGACCACGTCCTTTTCCGTCAGCTTTGGCTGCAGAAGCTCCTCCGCCGCCTCGCAGGGGGCGCAGATGACGTCGGTGTGGCGAATGCGGGTGAGATTTTCGCAGATGTAGGGGGCGAGATGCTCCGCCGCGAAGAGATACCCCACGTTGTCGTTTATAAAAATATCTCCGATTCCCCGGCGGTCAAGTCCCAGGGAAAGCACCGCGCCGAGAATATCCCTGTGCGAGAGAGGATCGGCGTATTTTTGACTTTTCGGGGTACAGGAAATGCAGACAAAGGGAAATTCCGGCGGTATGCCGAAATCCTCGGGATCGCCGAAGGCCGCCATGCGGCGCTCGCAAAGCTCCGCTCCGCCCCACAGGGTGATGCGGGTGGGCAGCCGTTCGGTGAGAAGCCAGCTCTGCTCCGCAGGGGTCAGAAAATCGGAAAAGGTATACCATCCTTCAGCGCGGGAGGCAAGCTCCTGCATGCGCCGAAGGAAAAGGCTCTGCTCATCAGCCATTGGTCTTCTTTTTGCCGGCGGTCTTGTTGTGGATGCGCTGCTCCGCCCAGGCAAGGATATCGGCAAAGACGGCGGTGCGGTTCTCCTCGTGGAGAATGTCGTGCCGTGCGCCGGGATAGAGGCGCATCTTCACGTGCTTCATGCCGGCCTTGACAAAGGTATGCCAGGCGGCCTTCGTTCCGCGGCCGAAGCCGCCCATGGGGTCGCTCTGGCCGGAGATGAAGAGCACGCGCAGGTGGGGGTCCATATGCATATGGTGCTGCAGCCGGCGCAGATAAAGGATGCCGCCCAGCAGATCCACATACAGGGATACGGCGGAGGTCTTTCCGCAGAGGGGGTCGGCGATGTAGGCATCCACCTCCGCCTTATCGCGGGAGCGCCAGTCCTGCTGCGTGCGGTTGGGGGCAAATTTGCGGTTGTAGCGGCCGAAGATCAGGCCGCGCAGACGGTCGCTGCGGTGGTTGGGGCCATAGCGGCGCAGTTCGCGCTTGGCAAGGGCATGGCCGATGGCAACGAGGGGACGGGAAAGCTGACCCGTACCGCTTAAGATGGCGCCGAACTGATCGCCCGGCCAGCGGATGATGTAGCAGCGCACAAGGAGACTGCCCATGCCGTGACCCATGATGAAGAAGGGGATGCCGGGATATTCGGCGCGGAAGGCCTCGGCCTGGGTGCGCAGATCCTGCAGAGCAAGCTCCCATCCGTCGGATTCGCCAAAGGAACCGAGAGATTCGCCGACCTCGGCGCTGCGGCCGTGTCCGCGCTGGTCATAGGTGCGGACGGCGTAGCCGTTCTCCGCCATGAAGGCGGCAAAATCCGTGTAGCGGCCGCTGTGTTCCGCCATACCGTGAACGATGAGCAGCGCGGCGTGGGGGGCACCCTCGGGAAGCCACGTGCGAACAAAGATATCCACCTTTGCATCAAAGGCAGGAACAAAGCTTTCGGAGACGGTGGGCATGTTTTTTCGGGCTCCTTTGCAGTATATTAAAGTTCCCCGGAGGGGCGACTTGTTTCCAATATTTAGTATAGTCTTTTTTGCGCCCTCCGTCAAGTGGGACGGGGGCGGCAGGAGAGAATTTACTTAACTGCCTTGAGTGTATAAGTTGCGCCCCAACCGTGCAAAACTTCGACATTGGAAAATCCGGCTTCAAGCAATGCTTCCGTTTCGTGTTTTACGGTAAGGGGTGTGTCGTAATGATAGAATTCATCGTCGCAAATCCCCTGTTCTGCCTTTAAGGCAACCAAGTTTTTCCGGTGCATCTTCTCCTCTTCATCGGACAAGGAGAAGTAATCCGTCAGTATAAAGTAACCGTTTTCTTTCAGTGCCGCGTGGAGTTTGGCATACAGAAGAATTTTCTCCTCCTTTGTAAAATGGTGCAGACTTTCAACCGAAACAGCCGCTTCAAACCTATTTTTGCCAAGCGGTACATCAAAATAGGAACCGGCGATCAACGTAATATCTTTATCGGAAAGTTTTTTCTCAAGGGCAGACAGCATGCCCTGCGACAGATCAATGCCGGTCACTTTTGCCGATGGACACAACAAGAAATACTCCTCCAATTCCAGACCGGTACCACAACCCAAATCAAGAATGTGGCTATGCTCCTCCGCAGGCAGCATTTTTGCGGTAAACGGATAAAACTCAGCCGCAGACGCAATGTTGGTCATCATGTGCTTATCATATCCGTCGAGTCTCGCTTCAAAAAAATCGCGCATCTTTTCAAGCATAGTTTTCTCCCCGTCATATCCGTTTTGTCTAACCAATAATACCATGGACAGGCATATACTTCAATCCTCTATAACAATTCGGCCAACCGTTCCGATACTTTTCGAATCAACGCGGGGACTTTGAACGCAAACGGCGTCGCCGCCTTATTGCACAAATCGCGGGGAACGCTCTGCCTGCCGCGTCTCTCTGCTCGCGATTTGCGGGGTTCGGCGTCGTTACTTTGATCAAAAAAAGGGATATCCCCCTGCGGGGGCTATCCCTTTTTGGTCGAAGTGCGGGGACTTTGAACGGCAAACGGCGGCACCCGCCGACTTATTGCAGTTCTGCGTCACAACTGCGATCTATAAGAGGACAGCCCCCTTGCGGAGGGACTGTCCTTTTTTGAAGTATGTTGGTAACAATGATACGGTTTATATGGTTTCACTTAATAAATGAAATCATACCAACTAGTTCGACAAACTCCAATTTGTATCGCATGTTTTTTTACGATAATCCAGCATTTTCATAATCTTCCAAAAGAAAATCAAAATCTGACAAACCATAATAAAAATTAGCTTTATGTGCTGTGAACTTATACACGCAGTAATTCTCCGTTTCTATTCCTTCCGGGTAATACATTTCAAATCCTTCACGCCACAACATCGCCTTGTGATCACGATCAGTCATTACTTCAATATTGCCATTAAGCATCAATCCTTCAAAACTGTCTTCTTTACAGAAATATATACACGCCTTTGAATTCTTTAAAAACTGTTGCGTTCTACGATTTGAACAGTGCGTCGAAAAATAATGTGTAAATAAACCGTCACGCTGCAAAGATAACATGGCTTTTGTCATGGGATAACCCTTTTCATCAACAGAAGAAACATACGCCACCTTTGCTTCATCCACTAAATCCGTTATTCGCTCTTTCATATCCTTTGTCATTTGTGTTCTCCTTTTCCTGCAAATTGTTCAAAACTCTTCTTAACGTATTTTCGAAAAAAAGAACTTCCTCTTCCGAAAAACCGGTATAATAAACGTTTACCATTTGTTCTGATACATCCTCGTATTTATCGCTTAATGTTCTGGCGTGTTCTGTCAAAACAATTCGAATCTGCCGTCTATCCTTCGAGTCATACACTCTTGAAATCAAATTTGCACCTTCCATTCGATCAAGCATGCTCGTTAATGTTGTTTTTGCAAGCCCAGTCTTTTTCGAAAGTTCAACAATGGGAATATTATCATTCTGCCATAGCACATACAAAATACGGCCTTGTGCACCATTAAATTCATCTATTCCGGCCTTTGCGAGCATTTTTTCAAATATTCTGGCACTTACCTGCTTGATCTGGCTTATTAGATAACCACCTTCAGCTTTCATAGCTCTCTCTTCCTAACTTTCGTTCATTTTGCCCCAGTCACCTAATGATCTAAATTCAACCGGTACATATTTGCAGCACATAGTTACCACAGGTTTAATTCTTTCTAATTTTTCTTCAAAAGTGAGCTGTTTATCCACAAGCCGATCATCCGCAAGAACATTTTCAATGGAACACACATAAATCTCACTATCATAATTTTCATTTGGAATTAAAGTATAATCTACTTTTAATTCCAACGTCCATACACTTTTATCTGGTATAGGGACGTCTAGTACGGCCCCTTTTTCACTTGGAATTCTACCACTTTTGTCAAAATCGTACCCTGAATGTGTACCACACCAATCAGCATCTTGTAATAAATTTTCTGTCACTATCGTTGCAGAAAAAATTCCTGTCTGACGGATTCGATCTCTGGTCAGCTTGTCTTCCCCTATACAAGCAACAAACTTTTCATTTTCCACATAACAATAAGCACACCAGCAAAACAATCCATAATTAGGCAGTCCGTCCTCTTTATATGTACCATAAAGATATAATGGCTGTGGACAATAAGCGTTTGAACCTTTTATTGAAGATTTGCTCATAACAGTGTTCCTTTCGAAAAGAGTTTATTTCTTATTGCGCTTATATAGTATAGTCCTATATAGGACATAATGTCAAGGGTTATACGCAAATTAATTTTCGGTATCTGGTAGAAATCTATTACAGGGAGGCCTCAGCACCTCTTGGTCACTTTTCAGCGGACAGGGTGCAACACAGCGTTAGCCACTCGTCCTGCTCTTGAACTTTCGTGAACTGGCTGCTGCTTACCTCACCAGAAGTTCCTGCTCCATGGCCGCCAGGATGACATGGTCGAAGTGCGGGGACTTTGAACGGCAAACGGCGTCGCCGCCTTATTGCACAAATTGCGTGGAACTTCCTGCCTTTCGCAGGTCTCTGCCCGCAATTTGCGGGGTTCTTCGTGTCAGCAGCTGCAAGCAATAAAAAAAGCCCCCAGCGGGGACTTTTTTTATTGGTCGAAGTGCGGGGACTTGAACCCCGTGCCTCTTGCTCCCAAAACAAGCGCTCTACCAGGTGAGCTACACCTCGATTGGGATTAAGTATATCACTTTTCGGCGCGTTTTGCAAGCCGCTGAAGGCGCGAGGCATATTTGAATATCAGGGAGACCGCAACAATGCCCACGGCGATGGCGGCGGCATCGGTGACGGTGGAGATGCCGAAGCGCAGGGCGGCCTCCCGGTCGGTGGAAAGGACGGCATCCATGGTGCGGTAAAGGCTGCTTCCCGGTACCAGAGGCATGGCGGCGATGAGGGAAAAGACCGTGGCCGGGGCTTTCAGCACGCGGGCCATGATCTCGGCATAGAGCGCCGCCGCCAAAGCGGCGATGAGCACCTGCAGAAATCCTGCGGCGTCAAAATGACCCGCCAGCAGATAGGCACCCCAGCAGACGGAGCCGCCGAGGGCGGAAATGAGCAGCTTGATACCCCGGTTTCCGAACATCAGCCCGAAACCGAGGGAGCCGAGAGTGGCGGCGATAAAGATCTTTATCATTTCAGCGCACCCCCGTACAGATGAGAATGGCGGCGGCAAAGCCCGCCGCGATGGCAACGGCCATGAGCAGCGCCTCCGACAGGCGTAGCGCCCCGGTAATGGTATCGCCAAGGAGCATATCCCGCAGGGAGGCCGTGACCAGCGCGCCGGGGATGGGCAGCATAATGCAGCCGATCATGATCATATCCACATGGCCGCCGAACCCCATCGCCACGGATGCATGCGCAAGCAGACCCATGAGAAGCGACCACATGAAATTGTACACCACGGGGTTCATATCCGGCCGCCGCAGCCAAAGCTCCGAGGCGGTATAGGGCAGAGAAATGAGAGCCGCGATGAGACCGTCCGCGACCGTGCCGCCGAAAAACACGGCAAAGGCGGCGGCGCCGAGGATGCCGCCAAGAAACCGCCAGACGGGGCTTTCGCGCTTTGCATCCGTGATGGCGGAGAGACGCGTGCGGATCTCCCCTGCTTCCGGTTTTCCCTCGCAGACGGCGCGGGAAAGGGCATTGAGTGCATCCACCTTGCCGTAATTGTTGGAAACGGTGCGGACCCGGCGGGTCTGGGTAAGGGTGCGGCCATCGGCGGAAACGACGGTGACGTGGATGCCCGAGGCGATGGCGAGCACATCCGAGCGGCGGGCACCGTAGGCGGCAAACATACGCTCCATGGAATCCTCCACACGGCGGACCTCCGCGCCGGAGCGTAGCATCTCCTCGCCGATATCCACAACGCAGCGCATGATCTCATCCATGTAGAATGCCACCTCACTTTCGCTTCCTTTGGTCATATATAATTATAGCAAGCAGGCGGAAAAATAACAACAAAAATCGTGCACAGGATGGGCAAAAAGGGATTGCAAATCCGACCCTGTGTGGTATAATGTTAATAACCTTAGGCTGCGGAGGTTGTCCGCAGCGATTTCTTGTGATACACGAGGTTTAAGATTATGGTTGGAAACAAGTATGCCATCGCCCTGGTGGGCTATGGCGGAATGGGTCACTGGCACGCAAAGCTCCTCAAGGATTTCGAGGAGATCTGCCTTTATGGCATCTACGACATCAATCCCGAGAAGCTGGAGGCCGCAAAGGCCGACGGCTATGTCGCCTACAACTCCTTTGCCGAGCTGTGCGCCGACGAAAAGGTCGATGTTGTTCTCGTCGCCACCCCCAACGATTTCCATAAGGAATATGTCATCGGCGCCATGCGCGCCGGCAAGGCTGCCATCTCCGAGAAGCCCGTCACTCTCTCCAGCGCCGATCTGCAGGATATGATCGACGTCAGCCGCGAGACCGGCAAGCTCTTCACCGTGCATCAGAACCGCCGCTGGGACGGCGATTTCCGCGTCATCAAGAAGATCTATGACGAGGGCATGCTCGGCGATGTTCACCGCATCGAGAGCCGCGTTCACGGCTCCCGCGGTATCCCCGGCGACTGGCGCGGCCAGAAGGTCCACGGCGGCGGCATGGTGCTCGACTGGGGCGTTCACATCCTCGACCAGATGCTGCTGCTCGTTCCCGAGAAGATCAAGAGCATCTATGCCCACATGCATCACGTGACCAACTACGAGGTCGATGACGGCTTCGAGATCGTCCTGCACTTTGAGAGCGGCAAGACCGCCCTGCTGGAGGTCGGCACCTCCAACTTCATCAACCTGCCCCGCTGGTACATGCTCGGCGAGAACGGCACCGCACAGGTGGACAACTTCCATGCCGAGGGTAAGATCGTCAACATTACCAACTGGGACAACCGCGACGCTGTGCCCATCGTCACCGCCGCCGGTCTGACCAAGACCATGGCCCCCCGCACCAAGGAGACCATCAAGGAGCAGCCCCTGCCCGTGGTGGAGAGCGACATTCACGACTATTACAAGAACATCGTCGCCGCTCTGAAGGGCGAGGCAGAGCAGATCGTCCGTCATGATCAGCTCATGCGCGTCATGCGCGTCATGGAGGCCGCCTTCGAGGCCGACCGCCTCGGCCAGATCGTCCCCTTCGAGGCATAAAACACAGACGTCGAAACCTCATCTCCACCAAAGGTGGATAGACTCGGGAGAGTCTATTTTTTTTGTGAAAAACAGATGAGGGGAGTCGAACCCGAGAGGGCACGAAGGAGAAGAAAACGCATAATATGAATATTTGATGTGGATGTAAAAATGAATTAGAATAGACAAACTGAGGCGTTAGCGTTACCCGAAGGCGTACGTGGTACGCCGAGTGGCGAAGTTTGTCTATAGCATAAAGGTGATAAATAATATTAAAATTGAATTTTCAATTTTATACATTCAGCTAAAACCATATTACAAATAGACTTTTCCATTCTTTATGTGATCTAAACATTTTTTACATTCACAGGCGCGTAGAAGCTGCGCTTCAAGTGATTAGTATGCGAAGCAGACGTCGAAACCTCATCTCCACCAAATAAGGTCGATAGTTTTGATACGAGAGTATCTGAATGGTCGGTCTTATTTTTGAATATTGAATTCTCGCCTAACTATGTTACAATTAGTTAGACAAACTTGAATTTGTTGAAAGGAGCAATTATGGCATTCAGATTGATTGACATTGAAAACTGGGA
>JAFYLV010000083.1 GCA_017556885.1 Clostridia bacterium
AAAATCAAAGCAAATAAATGATCCAAAGAAAGGAAGTTACATACACATGGAAGAGAACGTGATGAGCACCCCCGAGGTGGTAAAAAACATACTGGAAATGGCCAAAAAGAAGGGGAAACTGACCTACAAGGCCGTTTTGGAGCCCTGCGAGGAGGCCGGTCTTGACAGCGAGCAGATCGACCGCATCCTTGAGCGGCTGGATCATATGGGCGTAGAGCTTGAAATGGAAGAGGACGAGGAATATATCGCCATTCCCGATACAGACGAGCCCATGGACTTTGACGATATCGAGGAGATCCCCCCGGAGGAGCTCATCGACGTCAACCTGATGTACGAAGGCCTCGCCATCGACGACCACGTGCGTATGTATCTTAAGGAGATCGGTAAGGTCGACCTGCTCTCCAGCGATGAGGAGACCGAGCTTGCCGTGCGCATGAACGAGGGTGATGAGGAAGCCCGCCGCCGTCTTGCGGAGGCAAACCTTCGTCTCGTTGTTTCCATCGCAAAGCGCTATGTCGGCCGCGGTATGCAGTTGCTCGACCTCATTCAGGAGGGTAACCTCGGCCTCATCAAGGCCGTCGAGAAGTTTGACCATCACAAGGGCTACAAGTTCTCCACCTATGCGACCTGGTGGATCCGTCAGGCCATCACCCGTGCCATCGCCGATCAGGCCCGCACGATCCGTATCCCCGTCCACATGGTGGAGACCATCAACAAGGTCACCCGCGTCTCCCGCCAGCTTCTGCAGGAGCTGGGTCACGATCCCCGTCCCGAGGAGATCGCAGCGGAGATGGATATGCCCGTCGAAAAGGTGCGCGAGATCATGAAGATCGCCCAGGACCCCGTCTCCCTCGAGACGCCCATCGGTGAGGAGGAGGACAGCCACCTCGGTGACTTCGTGGAAGACCGCGACTCGCCCGAACCCGCGGAGTCCGCATCCTTTACCATGCTCAAGGAACAGATCAATGACGTGCTCGGTACTCTCACCCCCCGTGAGGAGAAGGTGCTCCGCCTGCGCTTTGGCCTGGAGGACGGACGTACCCGCACCCTCGAAGAGGTGGGCAAGGAATTCAACGTCACCCGTGAGCGTATCCGCCAGATCGAGGCCAAGGCACTGCGCAAGCTGCGCCACCCCAGCCGTTCCAAGCGTCTGAAAGATTTCCTTCAGTGATCCTAAATAAAAAACACATATTTTTTAAGGAGAAAAGATAATTATGAAAACTTGTGTCAGCTCCTATAGCTATTCCAGACTTATCCGCAAGGGTGAAATGACCCTCTTTGATGTCATTGACAAGACCAAAGAGCTTGGATTTGATGCCATCGAGTTTGTGGACCTTTGTCCGCCCGAGGGTGTGGACCGCCTGGATTTTGCAAAGCAGATCCGAGCAAAGTGCGATGAGGTCGGCCTTCCCGTGGCAAGCTACACCGTTGGCGGAAATCTGCTTCTGGAGGATCAGGAAGCCGAGATCGAGCGTCTGAAGGGTCAGGTGGATATTGCCGAGATCCTCGGTGCTCCCGTCATGCGTCACGATGCCGCCGGCGGCGTGCCCGACTGGTTTGACGGCATCCGCACCTTTGATTCCGTGCTGCCCATCATTGCCAAGGGCTGCCGTGCCGTCACCGATTATGCCGAGAAGAAGGGCATCAGGACCTGCACCGAGAACCACGGCTTCTTTGCCCAGGATTCCGACCGTGTCATCCGCCTCATTGAGGCCGTCGGCAGCAAGAACTACGGTACCCTCGTAGATATGGGCAACTTCTCCTGTGCCGACGACCGCTCCGACATCGCCTGCGGCAAGGTGGCTCCCGTGGCCTTCCACTGCCACTGCAAGGATATGTTCGTCAAGTCCGGCCAGATGCCGAACCCCGGCCGCGGCTGGTTCCTTTCCCGCGGTGCAAACTACATCCGCTGCACCATCGTCGGTCACGGCGATATCCCCGTGCAGCAGTGCCTTGCCGCGCTGAAGAAGGGTGGCTATGACGGCTACTGCTCCATCGAGTTTGAGGGCATGGAGGATGTTATCGAGGGTATTTCCATCGGTCTTGAGAACCTGAAGAAGTACCTTGCGAACATCGGTGCATAAAGCTTTCCGGTTGCGATTGTGCCGCGATGACGAACATTAAACATTTGTTTACAGTTTCTTCATGAAACGGACAGTCTTTGTTCACACATTTTTCCCGGAGGGGCGGTATAATAGTGATCGTAAGATGAAGTGTGCGATGACTTCAAAGCAACATACCCCTCCCTTTCATACCTGCAATGTCTCTAACGGCACAGGCCGGCACCCAACTACCCCGGGTGCCGGCTTTGCCGTTTTTTATCTTGTAATTCCCGCGTCCATGTGGTATGATTTGAGAAGAAAATGACCGAAGGATCCCGAAAGGAGATATATACGTCCATGATGACCGTATACGATGCCGTGCGCGCCCGCAGAAGCATCCGGAGCTTCGATCCCAAGCCCATCAAACGCGAGAGTATCGAGCGGATGCTGGATGCCGCGCGCCTTGCTCCCACCGGAGTGAACCGCCAGCCCTTGCGCTTTATTGCCGTTTGTGCGCCCACCTACTGCCGGGAGATTTTCCCCCAGACCAAGTGGGCCGGCCTGCTGCCTAAACCCCTCGGAAAGCCGCAGCCCGGACATGAGCCCACGGCGTACATCCTGCTTCTGGTGGATCAGTCCGTGGCAAAGGAGAGCCCCGTGGACGTGGGTGCCGCGGGCATGAGCATCATCCTGCAGGCACAGAGCGAGGGCATTGCCTCCTGCTGGCTCGGCGCCATCAACCGTCCGGGCATTGCCCAGACCCTCGGCATCGATCTGGATGAGTTTAAAATCGAGTCCATCATCGCCCTCGGCTATCCCGATATGACCGCGAAGACCGCGGATATGCCCCAGGGCTCGGATGACACCGCCTATTTTATTGATGAGGACGGGGAGTTTACCGTGCCCAAGCGGCATCGGGACACCGTCTGCCGGATTATCGGATAAGGAGAACGGATTATGAATAAGATCAAGGTTTCGCCCTCTCTGCTGGCATCGGATTTCGGCCGCATGGGGGAGGAGGCGCGCCGCATCATCGCCTGCGGTGCCGACTGGATCCACTGTGACGTTATGGATGGGGATTTCGTGCCCAACATTTCCTTTGGACAGCCCATGATCGCCGCCCTGCGGAAGTATACCGACGGATTCCTTGACGTGCATCTCATGGTGCGTGAGCCCGGTCGCTATGTGGAGGAGTTTGCCGCCGCCGGTGCGGATATGATCACCGTCCACGCCGAGGCCTGTGACCATCTGCACCGCACTCTGCAGCAGATCCGCGCAGCAGGGAAGAAGGCGGGTGTTGCTTTGAATCCCGCCACGGATATCAACGTTATCGAATACGTTCTGCCCCTGTGCGATATGATCCTCTGCATGTCCGTCAATCCCGGCTTCGGAGGACAGAAGCTCATCCCTGAAGTGGTGGAGAAGATCCGCCGCCTGTCTGCCCGTCTTAAAGAACTGGGGTGCGAGGATATCGACATTCAGATCGACGGCGGCGTGACGGAGGAAAATGCGGCGGAGCTGCGCGAAGCGGGTGTTACCTGCCTCGTTGCGGGATCTTCCGTCTTTAAAGCACAGGATATGGCGAAGGCCATCGCGGCCATTCGCGGAGAGTGAGGATAAAATTATGATGCGTATCGGTTTTGTCGGTGTCGGCTGCATCAGCGGCATCTACCTGAGAAATATCACGGAAATGTTCCACAACGTGGAGATCGCGGGTGTCTGCGATCTCATCCCCGAGCGCGCGGAGGCAGCCCGGGAAAAGTACGGCGTACACGTCTATAAGGACATGTACGAGCTGTTTGCCGACCCGAAGGTGGATATCGTTCTCAACATCACCCGCCCCTACGAGCACTATGAGGTAACAAAGGCGGCACTGCTTGCAGGCAAGCACGTTTATTCCGAAAAGCCCCTGTCGCCCGATTATGAGGAGGCCAAGGAGCTTGCCGCTCTTGCCAAGGAGAAGGGACTGTATCTCGGCGGTGCACCGGATACCTTCCTTGGCGCCGGCATCCAGACCGCCCGCAAGCTCATTGACGAAGGCTTTATCGGCACCCCCATCGCTGCCATGGCCCGCGTTGCGGGTCACGGACCGGAGACCTGGCATGCCGATCCGGAGTTTTTCTATCAGTACGGCGGCGGCCCCATGCTGGATATGGGCCCCTATTATATCACTGCACTGGTCAACCTGCTCGGCCGTGCCGAGGCCGTTTCCGGCATGACCCGTGCAAGCTTTGACGAGCGCCCCATTCTCTCCAAGGAAAAGTACGGAAAGATGATGCAGGTGGAGGTGGATACCCATCTCACCGGCTCCATCCGTTTTGAAAACGGTGCCATTGCCCAGGTGATGGCAAGCTTTGATCTGTATACCCACGAGGGATGTCGGTTGGAGGTTTACGGAAGCGAAGGCACCATCCTCGTACCCGATCCCAACACCTTCGGCGGCGAGGTCAAGCTCATCCGTCCCCGCAAGGCACCGGAGATCATTCCCCTGTGCTTTAACTATGAGGAGAATTCCCGTACCCTCGGCCTCGCCGAGATGGTTTCCGCCATCGGGGAGGGAAGACTGCATCGCGCAAACTCCATGCAGCAGGTGCACGTGGTGGAGATCCTCACCGCCTTCTCCAAGTCCAGCCGCGCGGGCCGCGAGATCGCCATCGAATCTCCCTTTGAGCGCCAGGCGCCCATGAAGTATACTCCCATGACGGGATTTCCGGAGTAAATCCGATTGTCGCTGAAGTACGAAAAACTCTCACCTGAACTGTGCGAGCGCATCGAGTATGACCGCGCCGAAGGGTGGCACAATCCCTATGCCGCCCGCGGTGCGGATGCCCTGCGCCGCAATCCCGCAAGGGATGCGGAAAACCTGTGGCGTCCGGCCTATGTGCGTGATATCGACAAGATCATGCATAGCGCCTATTATAACCGCTATACCGATAAAACGCAGGTTTTCTCATTCTATAAAAACGATGATATCACCCGACGCGCCCTGCACGTGCAGCTGGTCAGCCGCATCGCGCGGAATATCGGCGCGGTGCTGGGGTTGAACTGCGATCTCATCGAGGCCATCGCCCTCGGACATGATATGGGCCATACCCCCTTTGGACACGCAGGCGAGGATTTCCTCGATCGCCTCTATTGCGGTGCCACCGGCCGCCGTTTTGCCCACAATCTGCAGAGCGTGCGTGTGTTGGACTGCGTATTTCCCTATAATATCAGTCTGCAGACCCTCTCTGGCGTGGTGAGTCACAACGGTGAGCTGGCGCAGGATCGCTATGAACCGTCGCTTTTGGGCGATTTTACCGCCTTTGATGCGGAATGTGAGGCCTGCCGGAAGGATCTTTCCTATACGGCGCACCTGCGCCCCAATACGCTGGAGGGCTGCGTCGTGCGCATCTGCGACATGATTGCCTATCTCGGTAAGGACCGGCAGGATGCGGAGCGCGCGGGACTCATTTCGCCGGATGCGCCCTTTGCCGGTGGTGCCCTCGGAACAAGAAACGCGGAGATCATCAACAATCTCGTGGTCAATATTATTGAGAATAGCTACGGAAAGGATCACCTTTCGCTGGATGCGGAGCATTATGAGGCTTTGCGTGCGGCAAAACGGGACAATTACGAGAGTATTTATCTCACCGGTGCTGTCCGCGAGCGCATCGAAGGTGCCGTGGAACCCATGTTTGAGCAGATCTATGCCCAGGTTGTCCGGGACGTGCGGGAGGGAAGCGACGATAGTTTCGTTCACCGTCATCACATCGATTTTATCAACGCATCGCCCTACAAACGGGGCACGGTGCCCTACGGCGAGAGCGAGGATGCCGATACAGTCGCCTGCGATTACATCGCCAGTATGACGGATGATTACATGGTCGATCTCCATGCACGACTTTTCCCGAAAAGCAGCCTCCGGGTAGAATACCGGGGCTATTTTGACAAGTAAAGTAAAAAAGAAGCGCAGATTATATGGGCCGTACATTTAAGGACAGTTTTTTATAAAATGAATTATACCTGTGATATTTCAATATCACAGGTATTTTTTGTACATCTTTACCATCGATTTAAATTGTGTTACAATATAACTAACCCATAAATAAGAATTTGACAAAGGAGTGTGAATACAATGAAGAAACGAAATAAGATAGTCGTTATATTGTTGATTATTGCTTTAGTAGTTGCATCCTTTTTCTTTGGTAGTCATTTAACAGAGCAGAAAAACAGCAATGCAAGGATTGAACGCTGTTGCACACTAATTAAGTTTGCAATAGATAAAGCTGAAAATGGTGACCTAACAGATGAGGGAACAATCAGAGGACTAATTAGTAATGTCTATGCTGCCTATCAGTTTTGTGATGATAGTAAGTCAGCAAATCAATTACACGATTTATGGAATTACTTAATTTTTGAGGGTGACAACGACATAGACAGTGCAAAAGAAATTGCTTTGCGTGAGCTAAACACCGTCCTGTATTCAATCAAAACATCTAATTGACCAATTCCAATTTGTAGAATAGATGAATTTACTTTTACAGAGTCTTAGGCACTCCTAACAAGTGGAATTCGCCGTACAAAATTCCTGCTTGTTACGGTATAAGACAAAATTAAAAGATGCACGAAATTTTCGTGCATCTTTTTTTACTGTCATTAATTGTACGACTCTTATGACCTGCGCTTCTTTTTTGTTATTCTGTGACAATATTTTCGCACCGCTCCAGATGCAGGGGCTCATAGCCGTCTTTTGCGCCGAGGATACGGTTTCCTTTTGCGGTGACATCACGCATGTCCTTTAAGTACAGCATGGGGCCGCGGGGATTTAAGACGGTATTGTTTTCGAACTTCAGTCCGGAGTGGTAGAAGGGGTGGGCTTCCGTGGCTTCAAAGAAGCACTCGGTGGAGATGCATCTTCCGCAGCCGTCAAAGGTGCAATTCCGGACGGTGACGTCCTTTACGGGCCCGTTTTCAAACCAGTAATGCATATCGCCGGAGAAAAGGATGGAGAAATAGGCGGTCTCAAACCGGCAGTCCTCCACGGTGACACGCTTGCCGCTGGAGATGCGGAAACCGCCGGTGGATTTGACACGGCAGCGACGAACCTCGATCTCCGGCTCGCGCTCGCTTTCCATGCAGTCGCCTTCCTTAATGGAGGCAGGGATAGCCTCCGCAAAGGTGACACGCTGGCGCTTGCGCTCTCCGGGCAGGTATTCTGCGGAGCGTACCGTGCCGACAAAGAGCACCTCCTGCGTCGCGCCCCGGTAAAAGGTCACCCGGTCGCCGGGCAGGTAATATTTCATGCCCCAAAGGGCTGCGGCGCGGCATTCCGCGAGGACGGTGTTGTCATCCTCCCGGGAAAGGAAACTCAGGTAATTTCCGTGGACGTTGATGCCGTCATCCAGCATGCTTTCAAATCGGCAGTCCTCAACGCGCATCAGACCCGTACAGTGGAAGCAATGGAAGCAGTCCGCATTGATGGAGATGATGCGTCCGCGGCTCTCCGCATCGGCAAACATGCGCACACCGGAGAGGGTGATATTGTGACATAGGTTTGCCATGATGCCCATGCCGCTGCAGTGCAGGAAGCGAACTTCTTCGATGTGAACGTCACGGTTCTCTTCCAAAAGGATGCCGGTCTTGCGGCGATCCTCGTGGGTCATGGCAAGCACCTCGCCGGGACGGGGGCGGAAGTTTTTCGGAAGCCCTGTGAGCCGGAGGGTGAGGTCACCGAGATCCTCGCAGAGCAGATGGGCGATGGGCAGCGGGGGATTGGGACGGGGGAAGATCTCGTCACCGATGAGGCCGAGCATCACGTGGCTATGATTGGAGGGGCGGCCGGTGGCGGGATCCATGCAGCGGAAGAGCATATCTCCGTCGCAAAGCTTATGCTCCCAGAATTCCGACATGGCGATAAAGTCGTGTCCTTCCACCCGGTAGGGGAAGCTTTCGGGGATGCGGATGTCCACATAGCCGTCTCCGGCGGCGAGCACGTCGCCTTGTGTATAGTAGGGACGGTCGTAATCGATGGAGAAGCCCCGCAGGGTGATGTTTTCACATTCCGTCACGGAGAAGGGCATGATCCGCCCGTGGAAGACGAGCTTTGCACCGCCCAGATCGACGGTCACGTTCTTCAGCCCGCGCAGTACGAATGCGGCCCTCAAAGGACCGCCGCCGGTGGCAAGATAGGTCCACCAGCAGTCCCGTTCCGTCAGAGGATCGGTGGGGTAGATGTGATAGATCTCGCGATCGGCCACGTACATTGTGTCGCTTTCGAAAACGGTTCCTACAGCAAATATCTTTTTGTTCATAATAAAACCATTTCACATTTTTTGAAGTTTTTTATATCATACCCCGAAAAACGCAAAAAGGCAAGGAAAAACTATTTTCCCAGCCCCTCCCGCAGCTTTTCGAGGGCGCGCTTTTCAATGCGGGAAACGTAGGAACGGGAGAGCCCGCAGCGCTCGGCGATCTGACGCTGGGTTTCCGGCGGACGGCCGCCAAGACCGTAACGGGCGCAGATGATACGGCGCTCCCGGGCATCGAGCAGCGTGTTCACAAGCTTGTGCAGTCGGGTGCTTTCCAGCTTTGCATCAAGCCGGGCGAGCATTTCCTCGTCATCCTCACCGATGATCTCGGAGAAATCCATCTGTCCGCCCTCTTTCTCTGAGTCTACAGGTTGATCCAGCGAGATCTCGCAGGCGCGGCGGCGGGCGGAGCGGAAGAACATGAAAATCTCGTTTTCCACACACCGTGCGGCATAGGTAGAGAATCGGGTGGCTTTTTCGGGGCGGAAGGTATTGACGGCTTTGATAAGGCCGAGCGTACCGATGGAAATAAGGTCATCGTGACTGTCGGAGGCGGCATAATATTTTTTGATGATGTGCGATACCAGCCGCAGGTTGTGCTCCACTAGCCGGTTTCGCGCCTCAATGTCGCCCCGGGCGACACCTTCAAGGCAGAGCGCTTCTTCCTCCTCGCTCAAAGGCGGTGGAAAACCGCCGCCGGAGGATACCCGGAGGGAGAGAAAGAGGGTGGAGCCGATGAGAGAAAGCAGAGAAAACATGATCTGTCACCGCCTTTTTTGATGTCGGATGGAGCATTATATGAAAAGGGGAGAAACTCTTTGCATGTCCAGTAAATGAAGGAAAAAATGAATCGAAAAATACGCCCGTTGCTTTACAAAATCCGCGGAATTTGGTAAAATATATAAAATAGGTTTATTGTGACCGTTTTTGCGAGACAGGAGAAATGGATATGATAGAAAAGGTTGATCCGATCCTTGCGGAATCGGGCTGGAAAAAGATCGAATGGGTGCGTCTTTGCATGCCGGTGCTTTCGGCACTGGAGGCGCGTTTTGAGAAGGAAAAGCCCCTGGCGGGTCTGCGTGTTTCCGTCTCCGTACATCTGGAGGCAAAGACCGCGAATCTCTGCCTGCTGCTTCGCACGGCAGGTGCGGAGGTGGCGATGACCGGATGCAACCCCCTCTCTACGCAGGATGACGTTGCCCATGCCCTTGCGGCCCGCGGCTTCCGGGTCGCGGCGCGCCACGGTGCGAGCATGGAGGAGTACCACGAACATCTCTGCGAGACCCTCTCCATCCGGCCCCACGTGATGGTGGACGACGGCGGCGATTTTACCGCCATCCTGCACGGAGAGCACCCGGAGTATGCCGAGTGCCTGATCGGCGGCTGCGAGGAGACCACCACCGGCATTCGCCGCCTTGAGGCGCGCGAGAAGGCCGGTGCCCTCAACTTCCCCATGTTTGCCGTCAACGATGCCAATTCCAAGCATCTCTTTGACAACCGCTACGGCACCGGCCAGTCGGTGTGGGATGCCATCATGCATATGACCAATATGGTGGTCGCAGGAAAGAACGTCGTTGTTGCCGGTTACGGCTTCTGCGGCAAGGGCATTGCCATGCGCGCTAAGGGTCTCGGCGCCCGCGTTATCGTTACCGAGGTCGATCCCTTCTGCGCACTGGAGGCCAATATGGACGGCTTCCGTGTGATGAAGATGGACGATGCCGCACCTCTCGGCGATATCTTTGTTTCCGCCACCGGCTGCTGCGACGTTATCGTTGGCCGCCATTACGACGTGATGCGGGATGGGGCGCTCATCTCCAATGCCGGTCATTTCGACGTGGAGGCAAACAAGCCCGATCTTGAAGCCCGCGCGGTGGAGGTCTGTGAGCGCAAGCCCGGAATTATCTGTTACCGCATGGCGGACGGCCGCTGCCTCAATCTGCTGGCGGACGGCCGACTGGTCAACCTTGCCGGCGGCAACGGCCACCCTGCGGAGATCATGGATATGAGCTTCGGCATCCAGGCCCTCTGCGTGGAGAAAATGGCGAAAGAAGGCCGCAGCCTTGAAAATAAGCTCTATGACGTGCCCCCGGAGATCGACCGTGAGGTGGCGCGTCTGAAGGTGGAGGCCGAAGGCCTCGGCCTGGATGTACTGACCCCGGAACAGGAGGCATATCTTGCGGGCTACGAGGGCTAATGGCTCACGGAAAACGCTGAAATTCCTGCTCGCTCTGGTGCTTCTCGGCATTTTTTGCATCGCGGGACTGGACAGACGGTTGTGTGTGACGGAATATGATATCGCATCACCGGAGCTGCCGGTGGAATTTGATGGCCTGCGGATTGCCGTGGTGGCGGATCCGCACGGAAGCTTTATGCATAAGGAGAGCGAACTCGCGGTCCGGATCGCAGAGGAGAAGGCGGACGTCATCCTCCTTCTTGGCGATATGCTCGACGAAAATGCGCCGGATATGGAATCCTTTTCGGGATTTCTCGGGGAGATCGTAAAGATTGCCCCCGTCTATGCCGTCAGCGGAAACCACGACCGTTGGCACGACTACTACCGGGAATTTCTTACGGCCTGCAAAACTGCCGGCGTGACCCGTCTAGAAGATGGGGAAGTCTTGCTTCACCGCGGGACGGATACGATCCGCCTCGTCGGCTTTGCCGATCCGGAATTCTGGACGGCGGATCCGCCGGAAGGCTGCATGGATGCGACTTTGCAGGCACTGCCTGCGGGGGACGGGTTCGATATTCTCCTTTTCCACCGCGCAAATGTATTTGACCACGTTTCCGGTGCCGGCTATGAGCTGGTGATTTCCGCACATTTGCACGGCGGCTTGGTCCGGCTGCCGTTTATCGGACCCATAGTACCGAGATTGCCGGTAGGGGATATGACCTATGCCGGCGGCAGATATATGGCGGGAGATACCACCCTCATCGTCAGTCGAGGGCTGGGAAACAATGTGGAGGTGCCCCGCATCTTCAACCGGCCTGAGCTGGTTATGATCACACTGAAAACATCGGAGGAATGATTTATATGCGTATCGACGGACGGGGAGCGGGACAGCTCCGCCGGGTCAGAATGACCGCGGATTATACGAAATATGCCGAGGGCAGCGTCCTCATGGAGATGGGAGACACCAAGGTTATCTGCAATGCCTCCGTTGAGGTGGGCGTGCCGCCCTTCCTGCGGGACAGCGGCAAGGGCTGGGTCACGGCGGAATATGCGATGCTTCCCCGTGCTACGGGTACCCGCAGCCGCAGAGATATCTCGTCTCTTAAACTTAACGGCCGCGCCGCGGAGATTCAGCGGCTTATCGGTCGCGCCCTGCGCAGCGTGACCGACCTCACCGCCCTGGACGGATATACCGTTACCGTGGACTGTGACGTCATCCAGGCGGACGGCGGCACCCGCTGTGCCTCCATCACCGGCGGATATCTGGCCCTTTGGCTTGCCTGCAAAAAGATGATGGAGCAGGGACTCATCACTCGCATGCCCCTCACGGCGCAGGTGGCTGCCATCAGCGCCGGCGTTGTGGACGGCGAGGTGTTGCTGGATCTGTGCTATCAGGAGGACAGCCGCGCAGAGGCCGACTGCAACATCATCCTTTCCTCCTCCGGCGGCATCGTAGAGCTGCAGGGCACCGGTGAGGAGCGTCCCTTTACCGAGCAGGAGCTGAAAGGTATCCTTGCGGCAGCAAAGCGGGGCAACGCAGCCCTCTTCCGCGCCCAGAAGAAGATCATGGATGCCAGGGGGTAAGAGCATTATGCGGATGATCCTTGCCTCCAACAATGCCCACAAGGCAGAAGAGCTTAGTGCCATTCTCTCCGGGCTTGGGGTGGAGACGCTGACCATGCGGGAAGCGGGCTTTTGCTCCGACCCGGAGGAAAACGGGACCACATTTGAGGAAAATGCCTATATCAAGGCAAAAAGCCTTTTTGATATCGCAGGCTGTGCCGTCATCGCCGATGATTCCGGCCTTACGGTGGATGCCCTCGGCGGTGCGCCGGGTGTGTATTCCGCCCGGTATGCCGGAGACGGAGCAAACGACGAGAAAAATAATGAAAAGCTCCTGCGCGAACTTCAGAACATAGCGGATGCCGAGAGAACGGCAGCTTTCGTTTCTTCCATCTGCTGCATCCTGCCCGACGGACGCGTTCTGCGGGCGGAGGGCAGATGCCCGGGCGTTATCCTTCGCCGGGCGGCCGGAGAGGGCGGATTCGGATACGATCCCCTCTTTTACGTGCCGGAATACGGAAAAACCTTTGCGGAAATGAGTGGCGCGGAAAAGAATTCCGTATCTCACCGGGCGTTGGCCCTGCGGGAATTTTCCCGTATTTTTACCGAAGAAATGAGGAAAGTAAAATGATCACGACAAAAGAACGCGCAAATCTGCGCCATATTGCCAATTCCATGCAGCCCATCTTCCAGATCGGCAAGTCCGGCGTGACCGAGGCGGTCATTGCCACTGTGGATGAGGCCCTGACTGCCCGCGAGCTTATCAAGATCCGCGCGCTGGAGACCTGCCCGGTCACCGCGAAGGATGCCAGCGCAGAGATCTGTGCCGCTATCGGCGCCGACGGTGTACAGGTGGTGGGGCGTGTTATCGTGCTTTACCGGGAAAATCCCGATATCCGTGCCTACGCGGAACGTATCTGATGGCAAAGGTTGGCATTTTTGGCGGGACCTTTGATCCGCCCCACCGCGGCCATGTGGCCGTGGCGGCGGAGGCGGCGCGTCAGCTTGCGCTCGATCGCCTGCTGGTCATCCCGACGGGTATCCCACCCCACAAAGTGCTGCCGCCCGATGCGCCGGATGCGGAGGATCGCCTTGCGATGACGCGGCTTGCCTTTGCGGATGTTCCCATTGCCGAAATCCGGGAGGATGAACTGCGAAGGGAAGGGAAGAGCTATACCTACCTGACGCTGGAGGCGCTGCGGCAGGAGATGCCGGAGGCGGAATTCTGGCTCATCATGGGTGCGGATATGTTCCTGAAGCTGGAAAGCTGGAAGGAAGCCCGCCGCATCTTTGCCACATGCTCGATCGCAGCGCTTTGCCGGGAAAAAAACGATGACGGAACCCTGCTTCAGCACCATGCGGAGGAACTCAACCGCCGCTACGGTGCGGATTGCCGCGTGCTGCGGTATCAGGTTTACGAGGTGTCCTCCACTTCCGTCCGCGACGGAGATCCCGCAACGGACGGACGGCTGCCGCAAAAGGTATGCGAGTATATCCGGGAAAGGGGATTGTACGGTGTCCGTTGAATTACCTCTTGCGCTTTTGCGCCGGGAGGCGGAAGCCCGTCTTTCAAAGCAACGGTTTGCGCACACCCTGCGGGTGGAGGCGGAGTCTGTCCGCCTTGCAGACCTCCACGGTCTTTCTGCGGAAGACACGGAGCTTTTGCGCGCAGCGGCGCTGCTTCACGATATTACCAAGGAACTATCCGCGGAAGATCACTTGAAATTGTGCGAAAAATGGGATATACTATTGGATTGTGAAAGCCTGTCCTGCCCCCAGATCCTGCACCAGTTTTCCGGTGCCGGAGTTGCGGCGCGGGAATTTGCCATGCCGGAGACGGTCTGCGCCGCCATCCGGACCCATACCACCGGAGGAACGGAGATGGATGCAGTTGCCCGCATCCTTTATCTTGCCGATCTGGTGGAGCCGGGACGGAGCATTGCATCCGAACCGAATATCTGTGAGGTGCGACATCTTGCGGAGCGGGATCTTTGCGAGGCCTGCCTTGTGCAGATGCGCCGGGAGATCCGGCGGCTGCGGGATCTGGGCAGGGATGTACACCCGCTGACGGTGGCCGCCTGCGCCGCCATGGAAGAAGAACATAAAGGCAGATCGTGACCGCCGTCCTGAAATGTGGGGACGGATGGAGGAGTGTTTTAGAAGCATGAGAGATTTTTCCAATGCCGGTAAAGATCCGGAACTGCTGAAGCAGAAAAAAGCGGCCGAAAAGGCAGCGCGTGCGGAAAAACGCAGAAAAGAAGCGGAGGCCTATGAGGCCGATGTGCCGGAATGTGTGCATACGGCAAAAAAAGAAGAGAGACCGGAGACGGTTGAAGAGCCGGAGATCTCCATTGAGGATGCGATTGCCGGTGCCGTTGCGGAAGCGACGGAGAAAGAGAGCCGCAGGGATGAAAAACGCCGCCGCAAGGCGGATCCCCGCCGCCGTCGGCGCCGCCGCATCGCAACGGCTGCCGTATGCGGAACCCTGGGGATCTGTATCGCGGTAATGGCCTGGTGGCTATGGCCCCGCGCCCCCGGAGGCATCAATCTTCCGCCGGTACAGAGCGGCAGCTCTGTGACCGATCCGTCGGACAGCAATATCCCCGGATCCCTGCAGGAGCAGCTCAATGGCGACAATGCCCAGCGAGAGGGTGTATATACCTTCCTGCTCGGCGGCACGGATAAGGACGGAAGCCGCACCGACGTGCTTATGACGCTGACGCTGGATACCGTCAACGGTTCCATTAAGATGCTGAGCATCCCCCGCGACAGTATGGTGCGAGGCAATACCTCCACCGGTGTTCGTAAGATCAACTCGGCCTACGGAACAAAATCCGGTATCGAAGCCACGCGCGAGGCGGTGGCACGTGTCACCGGATATTATGCAAACCGCTATGTCATCGTTGATCTCGACGGCTTTGTGGAACTGATCGATGCCGTGGGCGGCGTGTGGTATGACGTTCCGCAGGATATGAAGTATTCCGACCCCACGCAGGATCTGTATATCGACCTGAAGAAGGGGTATCAGCTGCTGGACGGCAAAAAGGCCATTCAGCTGGTGCGGTTCCGCAAGGGGTATTACAATCAGGACCTCGGCCGTATCGAGACGACCCAGGGCTTCCTGAAGGCGCTTTTCTCCACCCTGGTGCAGCCGAAGAACATCACCAAGATCCAGAGCTTTGCAAAGATGCTCACGGAGCATACCGAGACGGATCTGACCGTCAGTGAACTTGTCTGGCTTGCCACCCAGGCGGCGAAGATCGATTCCGAAAAGATCGAGACCTATACCGCCCCGGGCTCATCCCGAATGGTCTACGGAGCATCCTATATCGTGCTCAAGGAAAAGGAGCTTCTGGAGCTTGTCAACGAGCACATGAATCCCCTGACCAAGCCCATTACCGATCTGGATATCGTGACCGGCGGGACCCTGACTCCGAAGCCGACGGCGACCCCGTCGGTGCCCGACGTAGAGATTCCTACGGTAACAACGACGCCCGAACCGGAGGTATCCGTGACTCCGGAGGCTGACCCGACGGAGGCGGCTACACCGAGTCCGGAACCTACACCGGCTGAAGTTACTCCCGAGCCGGAAAACAGTCCGACACCCACTCCGGATCCCTCGTCATACTGAAATTGAGAAAGGAAAACAACTATGCATCCCGATGAACTGACCCGTTTGATCCTTGCTGCTGCGGAAGACCGCATGGCTACCGATATCCGCGTTCTCGCCGTGGATGAGATCACCACGCTGACGGAGCGTTTTGTTATTTGCAACGGTAATTCCACCACGCAGATCCGTGCCATTGCCGACGCCATTGAGGAGAAAACCTCGGAGGCCGGAAATCCGCCGGATCATGTGGAGGGTTACGTTTCCGCAAACTGGATCCTGCTGGATTTCGGCAGCGTTGTTGTTCATGTTTTCCACCGCGATATGCGTGAGTTCTATGCCCTTGAGAAGCTGTGGGCCGATGCAAAGCCCGTAGAGCTTGAGAGCCTGAAATAAAATTGCTGGAGAAGAAGTTCCGATGAAGTACGAACACGAAAGTATTGAAAAAAAGTGGCAAAAATATTGGGCGGAAAATGATACCTTCCACACCGACGTGTGGGATTTTTCCAAACCGAAGTATTACGTTCTCGATATGTTCCCCTATCCCTCCGGTGTGGGCCTGCATGCAGGACATCCCGAGGGTTATACCGCGACGGACATCATGTCCCGCATGAAGCGCATGCAGGGCTACAACGTTCTGCACCCCATGGGCTATGACTCCTTTGGTCTGCCTGCAGAGCAGTATGCCGTTTCCACCGGAAACCACCCCAACGGATTTACCCAGAAGAACATCGAGACCTTCTCCGGACAGCTCAAGGAGCTGGGCTTTGACTACGACTGGTCCAAGTGCATCGCCACCACCGATCCCTCTTTCTATAAGTGGACCCAGTGGATCTTTAAAAAGCTGTACGAGGCCGGCTATGCCAAGCGTATCGAGATGCCCGTCAACTGGTGCGAAGCGCTGGGTACC
>JAFYLV010000002.1 GCA_017556885.1 Clostridia bacterium
ACCGTAACAAGCAGGGAATTTGTACATACAAATTCCATTTCTGCCAGTAAAATTGCTGAAAAAGAAAATCGAGTGTCCATAACTTAAGTCCGTTATGAACACTCGATATGGTGCGGGTAACAGGACTTGAACCTGCACAGCCTTGCGACCATAAGAACCTGAATCTTACGCGTCTGCCAATTCCGCCATACCCGCATATTTTTGATGCCCGAATATAATACCACAAGGCAGCGGGTTTGTCAAGCGGGAAAAATCAAATATCCGAGGATTTCTTGGTGGGGGCGGAAGCCTTGCGGGCTTTTTTCTGTGTGTACATCCGCGCGTCGGCTTCGGAAAGGGCATCGGTAAAGCTGCTGCCCTCGCAAAGCAAGCTGTAGCCAAAGGAAAAGTCCAGCGGGACTGTGACACCGGGCTCAAGGTCCGCGGTGCTATGGGACTGGAGATATTTCAGCGTGTTGATGACATCAAGCAGAGCGTGTTCGCTGCCGAAACCGTAGAGAAGCAGGACGAACTCGTCACCGCCCTGCCGCGCGGCGATGTAATGCTCGCGGGGGAGGGATTGGAAGAGATTTGCAATGGCCTTCAGGTACTTATCACCCTTATCGTGGCCGTAGCGGTCGTTGACCTCTTTGAGACCGTCGGCATCGATCACGACCAATGCGCCGTGACCGAGACGGGAGGAAACGGCACAGATTGCGGCGGCCTGGGACTCAAAGGCACGGCGATTGTACAGTCCGGTGAGCAGGTCGGTGTCGCGCTCGGTCTCAATGCGGCGGCGGTTGAGGATCTCGTCGGTTATGTCTTTGATTATACCAAAGTTCTCTTCGGGAGAGGTGTGCTCATCCAAAACGATGTACCGGTCTCCGGGAAGGGCAAGGATATCGCTGTCCTCGGAGAGTTTGTTTTGCCGCAGGGCATCCATATAACTGCGGAACTTTGTCCGGTCGGCACGGAACTGCTGGGTTTCCTCGGGGCTGAGATTGAGAAGCTGGGGCACAAAGTCGGTGAAACGGACGCCCTGCATTTTTTCGGAATATTCGTAGATGCCGATGCGGAGGTTGGTGTGGTTAAGAATGTAGGAAAGCCGATCGGTATTGGCCAGTAGCCGCAGGATCATGTGATTGATATGGGTGGAGAGGGCGGCAAACTCGCGGCAGGTGTCGACATTCATCCGCACGTCCAGATTACCGTCGGCGATGAGCTGCAGTTTATCGTTGATGCGGTGGACGGTTTTGATGATGTAGCGGTTAAGGAATGTGGAGAGGGCGAAGACGGTGCCGACAAAGATGAGCATGAGGATCAGACTGAGTTCCAGAAGTTTTGACTGTAGGTCGCTATAGAGCGTATCTGTGGAAATGATGCGTGCCATCAGCAGACCGTCGTATTCTGTGAAAACGCAGAAGGATTGGACACCGTCCACAACGGCGTGGAAGCCCGAACCGTCGGTTTTGATATGCTCGGGACGGAAGCCGATATCCTGGATGGTTTTGCCAAGGTGGGCGGGAATGCTGGCACCGACGATCTTGTTGTCGGAATCCACGGCGTACAGGCTGACACCGGTGGTGCCGCCGAGCAGAGAAAATATGCTGGAAAGGTCATTCTTTTCGGCCAGGGCGGTGATGTGGTGCGCTTTCATGCCGACCTGTACGATATATGTTCCGCTGCTGTTCCATAGGGCGGAATACTGGACGGACTGATTTGCGGCGGTGTTTGGGGTGAGCTCCTGTGCCAGCCGCAGGGTTTTGTCGGTAAGCATGGGCTTGAAAAAGGATATCTGCTCACCGGAGTCCATGGTATAGCCGTAGTATTCGGGATTGGTGCCGGCATAAATCCGGCCGGAGGGATTGAAAAGGTGGATCTCGTCCACCTGCACGGTGTGAGCAAGATTGCGGAGACCGGCAACATCGGAGATAAGCTCGGGATGGTTGCTCAAAATATAGGCGACGGTTTCGGCCTTGTGAAGGTTGCTGTCGTAAAAAGATTCCAGTTGTTCGGAGAGTTCGGCTTCATTTTGCGTGAGAAGCTGCTGGATCTGGGCAGAACGGATAGCGGCCTGATTGCAGGCGGCCTGCTGCTCCGCAAAAAGCTGGACGCTCAGGGTCAGCATGAGCACAACGAAAAAAATAACGGCAGAAATGAGCGCCAGCCATCTCAATATAAGCGAACGAAGGGTTTTCATGGAAGGAGACCTCCAAAGGAGAAAAAATCAGATCGCGGAAAGCAGCCGATGCACATGGGGCCAGGCATCGTCGGCATAGTAGCGGTGGCCGCCGTCGCCGGGAACGAGCACGCAGCGCTCGGGGACACCGAGCGTCTCGTAGGCAGTACGGCCGGCGCGAAAGACCTCTTCTGCGCCGGAAAGGGGGAAAATGGTGTCCTCTTTGCCGCTGACCTGCACAAAAAGCTTGGGGCAGGCCATGGCAAGCAAATCGCCCATGTCAAAGAATTCGCCGATGTGTGGCACGTAGTTACATGCGCAGTGGTACATGGCGGCGATGGAATCCCGGAAGGTACACATGGCACAGGAGGGCATGGCAAGCACCACGCGATCCTCCAGCGCGGCGACGTAAGCGGTGGTGGTGCCGCCGCCGGAGTTGCCCATGCAGCAGATACGGGCGGTATCGAAAAGCTCGGAAAATTCTTCCGTGAGCACGTCAATGGCGCGGGAGACGTCCCACACGCGCTCGCCCACCGTGGTGCGGCCGGAAAGCAGGGCGGTCAGGGCGGAGGGAAGGCAGCCGGGCCCCTTTTCGGTCCCGCCGCATTCGCCGAAATTGCGCTGCTCCAGCGCGAGGGCGGCAAAACCCTCCTGCACGGCACGGACGCAGAAATCCCGGTCGCCGCCGGAAATGGTGGCGGCATCGTTCTCATATTTCGGACGTCCCATGGAAATGTGCATGCCGGTGGAATGGCCCTGCAGACAGATCATCAGCAGAG
>JAFYLV010000084.1 GCA_017556885.1 Clostridia bacterium
TCACACCCTCGTAGTTGGAGGAGGAGTAGCCGTAATAGGTCCACAGGAAGGAACAGATACACATCTTCTCGCCCGGCTCGGCAAGCACCTCCAGGGTGTCTGCCGTGATGCGGACGATCTCGCCGGGACCGAGCTCGTGGGCATCCTCATAGTCGAGCTTCTGATAGGCAAAGGACTCGAAGGAGGCGCAGTACCCGTCCTCGTTTTTGCCGATCAGCACGGGGGTTCTGCCAAGCTTGTCGCGGGCGGCGATGATAGAGCCGTCTTCGCAGAGGATGAGAAGGGAAAGACTTCCTTCGATCTGGTCGGCTACGAATTTGATGCCTTCCGTAAAATCACTCTTGCGGCTGATGAGGGCTGCCACCAGATCGGTGGAGTTTACGGCACCGGCGGTCATGGCGTTAAAGTGGCCGCTGCTTGCGGTAAAATAACGGTCGATAAGATCGTCGGCATTGTTGATGGCGCCGACGGTGCAGATGGCAAACTTGCCGAGGGCGGAACGGATGAGCAGCGGCTGGGGATCGCTGTCGCTGATGCAGCCGATGGCGGAGGTGCCGCGCATCTCATCAAAGATATGCTCAAATTTGGTGCGGAAGGGGGAATTCTGAATGTTGTGAATGTCGCGCTGCAGCCCGAGCTCTGCATCCCACGCGGCCATGCCGCCGCGGCGGGTGCCGAGATGGGAATGGTAGTCGGTGCCGAAGAAGACGTCCTCAATGACGTCGTGCTTCGAGACCGCGCCGAAAAATCCTCCCATGTGGCCTCCTTATGCCTGCGCCTCGGCAAACTCGGCCGAGATCTTGGCATCCTTTGCCAGCACCGCGGCGGCATCGGAGGCGTGCTTGGCATCCAGCTTTGCGGCGAGGTCCGCATCCTCCACGGCGAGGATCTGCGCGGCAAGCAGTGCGGCGTTTCCGCCACCGTTGACGGCAACGGTGGCCACGGGGATGCCGGTGGGCATCTGCACGGTGGAGAGCAGGGCATCCATGCCGTCCAGATAGGCGGAGGCACAGGGGATGCCGATGACGGGCAGGGTGGTGTTTGCGGCGATGGCGCCGGCAAGATGCGCGGCCATGCCGGCGGCGGCGATGAGAACGCCAAAGCCGTTCTTGCGAGCGTTCAGTGCGAAGTCGCGCGCCTCAACAGGGGTGCGGTGTGCGGAGAAAACGTGCACCTCAAAGGGAATGGCAAGGGCGGCGAGCATGTCGGTCGCCTTGCGGATAACGGGCAGATCGCTGTCGCTGCCCATGATGATCCCGACTTTTTTCATGTGTGGATACCGGATCCTTTCTGTAAATCAAATTCGCGGAAAAGTGAAAAAGACAGTCCTGTCCCCAATCGAACAGAACTGCCCAGGCGGTCGGCATATATGTTTTTTGCTCCACCGTGGTCAGCTCCACTCATCCGCCAGTTACAAAAAACAATAAGTTCTCTATAATTATACAGGAAGCCCCTCTTCAAGTCAATAAAAAGGCTGAAAATGGCGGCTTTTTTCAGTAAAAATGTTGATGTGAAAGGTGAGGCTTCCTTTGTGAAATTTGACGGGAAAACAAAGAGCGCCTGCTCGTTATGCAGGCGCTCATAAGGCGGGTATCAGTGGGCTTTGCAGTAGGTGTTATAGGCCGTGCTCTGACCGGAGGCAAGCACGGGCGTGGGATAGTAGTAGGTGAGGCCTTCAATATCCGTGGTGGGCAGACCGCCGGCGTGGAGGGTGTACTGCTCATCGGCGATCTTCACACCGGAAACGGTGTAATAGCGGTTGAGATTCAGAACACCGACGGTGGTGGTGCCGGGACAGTAGGCCGTCGCGAGGGTCTTGGTGGAGGGATCGAAGGCGGCGTGCACGTGCAGGGCGCAGATTTCGGTAGGCTCATCGCCCTTGACGAATTTGCCGGTGGCGGCACGGGTGCCGCGCAGGTCGGCGGCGCAGGCGGAGGAAGGAATGCCGCCGCTGCAGGTGCAGTACTGGGCTTCTACCAGCGGGAGATTGGTGGCAAACTCGCCCACGGGCTCAAGACCGGCGTGGATCTTTTCCATGACCAGCTTCCAGGCCTTCAGAGCGGGGTTGCCGGAGGCACCGGTGATGACCTGGGGTTTATCGTAGCCGTACCAGCAGCCGGCCACATAGTAGGGGGTGTAGCCGACGAACCAGCGGTCCTTATTGTCGTTGGTGGAACCGGTCTTACCGGCGGTGGCCATCTTGGAGATCTTGGCGGCGGTACCGGTACCGTGGCTGACGACACGGGAGAGCAGGGTATTCATGTAATAGACCGACTTTTCGGAGAGAACGACCTCCATGTCGGGGATGTTGTTGAGAATGGTCTCACCCTCGGAATCCACCACATGGGTATAGGAGCGGGGAGAGGTGTGGATACCGTCGTTTGTGAAGGTAACATAGGCGGCCACCAGCTCCCGGAGGGTGATGCCGTCGGTCAGACCGCCGAGGGCCAGCTGGGGATAACCGATGTCGGTATAGGAATTGCCGGTCTTGTTGGTCTTTTCGCGCACAAGGCTCTCAAGACCCATCTTCTCCGTGGCGAAATCAAAGGCGGTGTCCAGACCGAGATCCTGCAGCACGCGAACGGCCACGGTATTGGTGGAATCCTCCACGGCCTCCATGACGGTGATCATGCCGCGGTAGGGAGAGTAATAGTTCTCCGGCCAGACCTTCTTTTTCAGAACGGTGACCTCGCCGCCCTCTTCCTCGGGCTCGATGGTGAGATCAAGGCCGGTCTCATCCACGAAGCTTCCGTTGCGGATGTAGAACATGGGGGAATCGTCATAGACGGAGTAGGGGGTGATGAGGCCGTACTCCACCGCCGGGGCATAGACGGTGATGGGCTTAATGGAGGAACCGGGCTGACGCTTGGACATGGTGGCGCGGTTGAGACCGCGGTTGTCAAGCTTGACGCCGCGGCCGCCAACAACGCCCTTGACGTTGCCTTCGGTATCGTAGACGATCATGGCCGACTGAGGCTGGATGGAGGTGTTAAGGATCTGCCAGTTGGCATCGTTTTCAAAGACGTCCTCCATGACCTTCTGCACGTTCGGATCCACAGTGGCATAGATGGAGAGACCGCCGCGGTAGAGAAGCTGGGTGGCGATGGAGCGGGAATATCCCTTTTTCTCCATGAGGTCTTCGATGATATCCTCCATGAGCATATCGGTGAAGTAAGAGTTGATGCCGTCGTCATCGTCATCGTCTTCCGTCTCCACGGCAAAGACCAGCTCGGTGTTCTTTGCGGTCTCGTAGGCCTCGTCATCGATGATGTTGAGCTGATGCATCTTCCAGAGGATGTCCTTCTGGCGCTTAATGTTGTGTTCCGGATAGTTCAGGGGATCGTAGTAATAGGGCAGATTGGTGATGCCGGCGATGGAGGCACACTCCGGCAGGGTCAGCTCGCTGACATCCTTGCCGAAATAGGTCTTCGCGGCGGAGGCCACGCCGTAGCAGCCGTGACCGAGGTTAATGGTGTTGAGATAATATTCGAGGATCTGTTCCTTGGAAAGCTCCTCCTCCACCTTCAGGGCGCGGAGGATCTCCGTCACCTTGCGCTTGATGGTGACGTCGTCATACTCGGTGATGTTCTTGATGAGCTGCTGGGTGATGGTGGAGCCGCCGTAGCTGGAATCCCACGTCAGGGCAAGCTGCAGGAAGGCGCCGACGGTACGTTTCCAGTCCACGCCGTTGTGATCCCAGAAGCGCTCGTCCTCAATGGCGACGATGGCGCGCTTGAGATCCTCGGGGATCTGGTCATAGCTCACCCATTCGCGGTTCTGGGTGCCGTGAAGCTTTGCGTATTCCTTCGCGTTTCCGTCCTTGTCGGTGTAGTAGATGGTGGTGGTGTAATCCAGCTTGATGGACTGGAAGCTGGTGTCAAATTCCACGTCGATGCTGGTCTGCACATACACGGCAAAGGCGGTGGCGCAGATGGAGAAGGTCATGACAAGGATCATGACCGCCGTGCCGATGGCAAACCAAAGACGCCGGCGGCGTTCCGGGTTCTTCTGCTTCTTTGCGCGGTGCGCGGAAATGCGCTTTGCGGTGCTGCCGAGGATGGCTTTGGCTTTGTCGGTAAAGGATCGTTTCAAGACGTACCTCCTTACGTGCCGCATAAACTTGCGCGGCGGTGAGAAACTATGTGCGGAAATCGGAATGTATACGGATAAACTGCCGGTCTGCCGTCCGCCGGAAAAGAAGGACGGCCTCCGCCAAAGTTTTTGGCGGAGCGGGAGTGAATATGCAGAAAATCAGAATGGCAGCCCTTGCGGGGGCTCTTGCCGCGGCGGTGATATGCCTTGCGGCGGTGATCGGCGGAAGAAATACGGTGGATGAGCGGCCGAAGGTCGTTGAAGCTCCGCCGGCGGAGGATACGGAGGCGCCCTATCACGTCCGCCTGACAGAGGAGGGGCTCGCCGTTTATTTCGGCGGCCGCCGAACGGGGGAACCGGACGAGACCGTCCGGATCGACACCGGACTTCTGACCGGGGAGGATCGACTGCGCCTTGGCGCGGGAATGGATCTTGCGGTGCGGGAGGAATATTTGATGCTTCTGGAAAGCCTCGCGGGAAGCTAACGGCCTGCCCGCGACATCAGATCGAAGACCAGGCGGCGGTCGTCGGGCTGGTCGGTATCTTCCGCCACCTTGTTTTTGATGCGTTTTCCGCATTTTTTGCATTCGTGGACGATCTGATACCCCTTGGCACCGGAATATTCAATGCCGACGGGGGCCATGATGCCGCCGCAGTCGCTTTCGCGGTCGCCGGGGGCTTCGTCCACGTGCTTGGAATGGAGACAGAAGGGGCAGTGGTTGCGGAAACTGCCGTTGGTCAGCGGATGGACCTCCGCTCCGCAGTTTTCGCAGATAAAGCCGGTATTTTCAGTTTTACGGCTCATAAATACCCTCCAATGCCCTGGAAATATGGCCGAAAGAGCCGCAAAGCAGCACCCGGCCGCCGGATGTTTTTGCTGCCGCAGCCGCGGCGCGTAGTCCCGCTCCGGGATCGGGCAGGACGTGGACCTCCTGGCAGACGGACCGGGCCTCTTCGGCCACGAGGTCTGCGGAAAGCGCCCGGGGATTGTCGCTTTGCACGGCGTAAAAGGCGGTGCATTTTTCCGCCACGCGTCGGATACAGGCAGCATAGTCCTTGTCCCGGTACATACCCATAACGGCATATAGGGGACGGTCGGACAGATGACGCTCCACCGCCCGGATCAAAGCCTCTGCCGCGGCGGGATTGTGTCCGGCATCCGCATAGATCTCCGGATGCTCCGAGATACGGGAAAAACGGCCGGTGAGCCGGGCGTTTTTTATGCCGGAAAGCGCGGTTTTTACATCAAATTCGCATCTTTTGGCGAATTCGGTCAGGGCAGCAGCGGCGATCACGCCGTTCTGCCGCTGGAAATCGCCGCCGAAGGGCATGATGATGTGATGCCCCTCAAAGTCAAATTCCGTCCGCTGGGGAAGGAAAAGAACATTTTCTGCCAGCTTGGGATCGGGGAGAACGAGCCGGGCGCCGAGGCGATCGGCCTCCCGGCGGATGACGGCGAGCGCCTCCGGGTGCTGATCTGCCGGGGTGACGACGGAGCAGCCCTGTCGCAGGATGCCGCACTTTTCCTCTGCCACGGCGGAGACCGAGGTGCCGAGGAAGGCGGAATGGTCCAGCGAGATGGGAGTCAGCACGCAAACTTCGGTGACGGAAAAAACATTGGTGGCATCGCCCCGTCCGCCCATGCCCACTTCCATTACGGCATGGGTGATGCCGCGGCGGCGGAAATGTACCAGCGCAAGGGCTACGAAAAGCTCAAATTCCGTCGGCGGATCGCCGGCGGACTCCAGAGCCTGCCAGTGAGGCAGCACTTCATCGGCGGCGGCGCAGAGATCGGCATCGGAAATATCCTCGCCCGCGGCGGAGATGCGCTCGTTAATACGGAAGATCTCCGGGCTCATGAAAGCACCGGCAGAAAGTCCGGCAGAAAGCAGCCCTGCGTAAACGGCGGCGGCGCAGCTTCCCTTACCGTTGGTGCCGGTGATATGTACGACGTGCAGTCTCTCCTGCGGATTGCCAAGGGCAGCAAGCAGCGCACGCACGCGGGAAAGCCCCGGCCGGGAGCCGAGGGCACGGGTGCGCGCGATAAAACTGCAAAATTCCGCTGGGGTCATGGCAGGATCCTTTCGGGAGGCATAACACGCAGGAAGCCCCGCCCCGGACGGGACGGGGCATTCCGCGCAGGTTTCGGGTTACTTCTTCAGGCTTGCGATGGACTCGCGGATGCGCTCCACGGTCTCGCCAAACTTTGCGATCTTGGCCTTTTCGCCTTCCACGACAGCGGCGGGTGCCTTGGCCACAAAGCCCTCGTTGGCAAGCTTTGCTTCAGCCTTGCGGATCTCGTTTTCGGCGTTGGCAAGCTCCTTCTCCAGACGGGCGATCTCCTTCTCGGTGTCCACAAGCTCAGCCATGGGGATGAGCAGGCGGGCATCGTGGGTGATGACAGAGACCATGCCCTCGGTGTCGGCAGGCATCTCGGCGGTGACGGTCACACCGTTGGCGGAGGCCATCTTCTCAAAGAAGGCGGCACCGTCGGTGAAGGCCTTCACATCGTCGCAGACGATGGTCAGCGCAGCCTTACGGGAGGGAGGAACGTTCATCTCGGCGCGGCGGTTACGCACGGCGCGGATAGCAGCCATGACCTTGGCGATGGCTGCCTCCTCCTCGGGATAAGCAGGCATCTTTTCTGCATCGGGCCACTCGCAGATCATGATGCTCTCGCCTTCGTGGGGCAGAGCCTGCCAGATCTCCTCGGTGATGAAGGGCATGAAGGGATGCAGAAGCTTCAGCGTGCCGCAAAGCACGTGAACCAGCACGCGCTGGGCATTCTCGCAGCCCGCACTCTCCTTATCGGCAAGGCGGCCCTTGGTAAATTCGATATACCAGTCGCAGAACTCATCCCACAGGAAGTCGTAGACCTTGGCGGCGGCGATACCGATCTCGTAGCGGTCGAGATTCTCGGTGACCTCGGCGGCGACGGTGCGGAAGCGGCTGAGGATCCACTTGTCCTCTGCAAGGAGGGTCTCGGGAAGCTTGTCGTCCTCCACGGTGAGGTTCATGAGCACGAAGCGGGAGGCGTTCCACAGCTTGTTTGCAAAATTGCGGCCGGCCTCGATCTTCTCATCGGAGAAGCGCATGTCGTTTCCGGGGGAGTTGCCGGTGGCAAGGGCAAAGCGCAGGGAGTCTGCGCCGTATTTGTCGATGATCTCCAGGGGATCAATGCCGTTGCCGAGGCTCTTGGACATCTTGCGACCCTGGGCGTCACGAACAAGGCCGTGAATGAGCACGTTCTTGAAGGGGCGCTCGCCCATCCACTCCAGACCGGAGAAGATCATACGGGAGACCCAGAAGGTGATGATGTCGTAGCCGGTGACAAGGGTATCGGTGGGATAGAAGTAGTCCAGCTCGGGGGTCTTGTCGGGCCAGCCGAGGGTGGAGAAGGGCCACAGCGCGGAGGAGAACCAGGTGTCGAGGGTATCGGGATCCTGACGCATGGCCTTGCCGCACTTGGGACAGACAGCGCTGTCTTCGCCGGTCACGATCATCTCGCCGCAATCATCGCAGAAGAATGCGGGAATGCGGTGGCCCCACCACAGCTGACGGGAGATGCACCAGTCACGGATGTTTTCCATCCAATGGAAATAGTTCTTGTCAAAGCGCTCGGGGATGAAGCGGATGTCGCCGCTGCGCACGGCCTCGATGGCGGGCTTCGCAAGCTCCTCCATGGCCACGAACCACTGGAGGCTGACGCGGGGCTCGACGGTGGTGCCGCAGCGGTAGCAGGTGCCGACGTTGTGGCTGTAATCCTCGATCTTGATGAGGTAGCCGCCTGCTTCCAGATCGCGCACGATGGCCTTGCGGGCCTCGAAGCGGTCCATTCCGGCATAGGCAGGATAATCCTCGACGATGTGGGCATCGGCGGTCATGACATTGATAACCTCAAGACCGTGGCGCTTACCGACCTCAAAGTCGTTGGGGTCATGGGCCGGGGTGATCTTCACCGCGCCGGTACCGAAGTCCTTTTCAACATAATCGTCGGCGACCACGGGGATCTCGCGGCCGACGAGGGGCAGAACGAGCTTCTTTCCGATAACGCCGGCATAGCGCTCGTCGCCGGGGTTGACGGCCACGGCGGTATCGCCAAGCAGGGTCTCGGGACGGGTGGTGGCAAGCTCGATATAACCGGAGCCGTCGGCGAAGGGATAGCGGATGTGCCAGAAATGTCCGGCCTGATCCTCATACTCGACCTCGGCATCGGAGATGGAGGTCAGGCAGTGGGGGCACCAGTTGATGATGCGCTCGCCGCGATAGATGAGGCCCTTCTCATAGAGGCGGATAAAGACCTCCTTGACGGCGCGGCTGCAGCCCTCGTCCATGGTGAAGCGCTCGCGCTCCCAGTCGCAGGAGGAACCCATCTTCTTCAGCTGAGAGATGATGCGTCCGCCGTACTGCTCCTTCCACTTCCATGCGCGCTCCAGGAAGGCCTCGCGGCCGATGTCGTCCTTGGTGACGCCTTCGGCGCGCATGGCCTCAACGATCTTGGCCTCGGTGGCGATGGAGGCATGGTCGGTGCCGGGCAGCCACAGGGTCTCAAAGCCGTGCATCCGCTTGTAACGGATGAGGATGTCCTGCAGGGTGTTGTCCAGCGCATGGCCCATGTGCAGCTGACCGGTGATGTTGGGCGGGGGGATAACGATGCAGAAGGGGGGCTTTGCGGGGTTGGGCTCGGCATGGAAATAGCCGCCGTCCAGCCACTTCTGATAGATGCGGTCCTCGGTAGAACGGGGATCATAGATCTTGGGTAATTCCTGTCTCATGTTTTTATATGCTCCAAAATATGAATGTTTGATTGACTCAGATGCGGTCCCAGGCGAGAGCCTGCGCGGCGAGGGCGGCCTCGGTGGCGTTGACGGCGTCGGCGGAGGTCAGCAGAGGCTTGTGCTCGCGATTGGTGAAGTAGAGAAGGGCGTCCATGACGCAGTCGTTCTCGGGCTCGACCAGAGCGACCTTATGGGGCTTGCGCTTGTTGTTGTAGAGGGTGACGGTGTTCTTGGTCACGTCGATGAAGATCTGGCCCTCGGTACCGGTAACGACGAAGGTCACCTCGCCGTGGGAGGGGAAGGCGTCGGGGGTCATCCAGTTGACGTGGACGTAGGCGGCGCTGCCGTCAGCCATGCGCAGCATGCACTGGCCGCAGTCCTCAAAGTCGGTATAGCGGGGGGTGTTGCGGTTGGCGGTGAAGGAGGCGAGCACGTCCTGCACCTCGCAGCCGGTGAAGTAGCGTGCAAGGTCGATATCGTGGATGCCGATATCGTTGATGATACCGCCGTAGAGCCGGCTGTCAAACATCCAGGCGCCGCGGGCGGGAGCATTGAGGCGGTGGGGACGCTGCAGGACCATGCTGACCACCTTGCCGATGGCGCCCTTGTCGATGAGCTGCTTTGCGGTGTGGACGATGGGGGTGTAGCGCTCGGTCAGCAGCAGGAACAGACGGCGGTCGGGGCAGTCGCGCAGAGCAGCGTTGATGAGTTCAAGATCTTCAAAGTTGGTGGCCATGGGCTTGTCGGTGATAACGTCAAGACCCTGATAGATGGCACGGACGATCTTCTCGGGGCGCTTTGCGTTGACGTCGGCAGTCAGCAGGACGTTTGCGCCGCTCTTCTCCAGAAGCTCTTCAAAATCGTCATATACGGGGCAGGAGAACATCTCGCCGAAAGCGGCGGCCTTTTCCTTATCGTAATCATCATAGATGCCGACAATGGATACGCCCTCAAGCGCTACGAGATGCTGTGCCACGCTGCGGCCGTGGTTATGGGCAAGTCCGGCAAAGGCAATTCTGATGTCCATGGTAATATTTCCTTTCAAATGCATAGTAATACAATTTTACAATTTATCATTATACCTCAATCTTCCGCCATTTGCAAGGGGAAAAGGCACTGCGGCGGTGCCGGTTGACATTTTTTGCCGGGTTTGATAAAATGAATACAAAAATGCGGTTGAAAAAGGTAAAAATCGCATAGTGGGAGCAGACCGTGGCAGAGAAAAAACATTTGGAGATCTACTATATCCGACATGCCGACCGGGCCGGAACAGGCAGCGGCGACCGGCCGAAGTACGACAATGACCTGTCCGAGCTTGGACATGCCCAGGGAAGGGCGCTCTCCGAGCGCTTTGCGGGTATGCATTTTGATGCCGTGCTCACAAGCCCCATGGTACGCTGCGTGGAGACCTGCGGCTATGCGCTTGCCAAATGCGCCCACCGCCCCCCGGTGGAGATCTGTCAGGCTCTCATCGAAAAGGGGACGCCGGCGGGCTATCACGGTCAGAGCCTTGACTATCTTTCCCGGTACTGTGAGGGAGTCTGCGCCTGCCCGGATGCCGTTTTCGGCGGAGAGGCACAGATCTTTGAGAGCCAGACCAAGGCAGAATGCCTGGAACGCGCCGCCGCCTTTAACGACTATCTGCGCCGCCGCTTTACCTTCGGGCAGCGCATCCTTGTCTGCAGCCACGGTACCCTCGGAAACAGCATCCTGCAGACGGCGGTCAGTCTGCGGCGGGAAGAGATCGCCGATTTTATTTTTACGCTTTATTACACCTCGGTGTCCAAATATAAGTTCTCCGAGGACGGACGGGAGCGCATCTCATTTGTAAACGATATTTCCCACCTGCACGGGCTGATGGGGAATATTGAGGATAAAATGTAAAACATAATTTAAATAAGGAGAATATGACCATGGCAGAAGTTGAAAAGCTTGAGATATTCCATATCCGGCATGCAGAGCCGCAGTCGGGAACCAACGAGGATCGTCCGGTCTGCGACGCACGCCTCTCTCCCCTTGGCGAGCAGCAGGCAGCACTCCTTGGCGAGCGCTTTAAGAACATCCATTTCGACGCCGTATTCTGCAGCCCTCTTGTCCGCTGCGTGCAGACGGCGGCGGGTGCCATCTCCCAAATGGAGGAGAAGCATACCATTGAGCTCATCCCCGAGATCATCGAGCGCAACACCCCCATCGGCTACCACGGTCAGTCGGTGGAATATCTCACCCGTTTTTACGACAAGATCCGCCTCTGCCCGGACCACATCTGGGGTCCTGCCGACCGGCAGTTTGATTCCATCACCAAGCAGAGCGCCCTGGAACGCGCCCGCGCCGTGCATCTCTATCTGCGGGAACGCATGGGCTTTGGCAAGCGTATTCTCGTCTGCAGTCACGCCATGTTCGGCAACAACTTCCTGCAGGCCGGTGTCAGCCTGCTGGAGGAGGAGCGCGCCCAGTTTATCCTGACCCTCTACCATTCCTCCGTCACCAAATATAAGTACACCTCCGACGGCACCGAGCGCATCTCCTTCTCCAACGACATCTCCCACCTGCGTCCCCTCCTGCCGGATTACGAGTGCATCGTGTAATACAGATCCCCCTTTCGCAATGCCGAAAGGGGGATGTTTTTTCTGCGTTGGGAGTTTTATCGGACAGTGAACGTGATAAAATTCTACTTGTAAAAGAAAAGGCGGGTGACGGATGATGGATTTTTTATTTCATGACGTATCCGAGCGTGATATGGATTTGTTGATACTCGAGGAATTGGTTTCTTCGAAAGAAGTTGCCAAACTGTTTTTATCGAGTGTCGGAATGGAAGCAGCAGAGCCTGTTTTTGCGGAAATTTCTCAGACGACCGTAGAATGGGGAGAATCCGACATTGTGGTCGTGTTCGCCGCAGAAAACAAAAAGCATGCGTTCCTCATAGAGGATAAAATCGACGCAATCGCTATGCCGAGGCAGTGTGATCGCTATTTCAAACGAGGCGATAACGGAGTTCGAATGGGGGAGTATGACAATTATTCGGTGTTTATCGTCGCGCCCGAAAGGTATCTATTGGAAAATGAAGAGGCAAAGAAATATCCAAACTGCGTTTCTTATGAGGAAATCGCGGCGTGCCTTAAAGGCGAATCATCCCATAGTCAAAGACTGAAGTACAGTCTGATTTGCACCGCAATTGAGAAACAGAAACACGGATATCAGGTTAAAGAGGATAAAAATGTAACGGCATTCTGGGATGCATATATTTCTTGCGCAGAGGATAAATACGGTGAATTGGAGCTGCTTAGTAAGCGCGGGCCGAAGGGAACCCGTGCGAGATGGCCGCAGTATAAAACGGTGATCCCCAAGGTGAGTATTTATCACAAATCTTTGGAAGGATTTGTTGAGTTGACTTTTGATGGTATAGCCGCATCTGTTGGTGAATTGGAAGCCCGGATGCTTTCGTCGGGAGTACTTTCACAAGGACTTTTCGCGACAGTTACGACCGCGGGAAATGCTGCTGTGGTTCGGATTCGTGTCCCGTGTGTGGATTTTTCCTCCTCTTTTGAGGTGTGCAGGGAAGATGTGGAAATTTGCTTTGAAGCAGTTTTGAAACTGACACATATGGCTAAGGAAATAACGAAACATCCGGAAATTGTGGAAATAGTTAAGGGGATATAAGTCGATGAAGACCGGCGGTACAATGGAAAATGGTACGCGGCGCGACCGCGTTTTTGGATGTTTGTTTTGCGGTGCGGCAGGAGATGCCTTGGGATATCCTGTGGAGTTTGATGACCTAGAACAGATACGGTTGTCATACGGCGAATCCGGTATCCGTGAATATGTGAGGATAGACGGAGTCGCTCAGGTGTCGGACGATACGCAAATGACGGTTTTTACGGCGGACGGCTTGATTGCCGCAAGAAACGATGCGGTATGCCAGGATGACATCAAGGCACATTGCGAATATCTTTTGAAGGCGTACCGGCAGTGGGCATCTATGCAGGTGGAGGACTATCCGCTGACGGATTTTGAGAACCCCTCCAAACTGGCGCAGGTGCGTGAACTGTATGAAGTAAGAGACCCGGGAAGAACCTGCATTCTGTCTTTGCTGAGAGATGAGACGGGTACAGTATCCTCTCCGGCAAACGACAGTAAAGGCTGCGGAGGAGTAATGCGAGTTGCTCCGGTCGGACTGTATATGCATCCGGGGGCTCGGATGGAAGATGTGATTTTCCTTGCAGCAGAGGCTGCGGCGATCACGCACGGACATCCGTACGGATATCTGGCCGCGGCGGTGTTTGCGGGTATGGTATATCAGCTTGTCAACGGTTATGCAGAAGAAATCGAATTGGCATTGTTCCGTGCGCTGAAGACCTGTGAGGCGGTGTTTGCGGAGTCCGAGTATATGACGCTCTTGTCAGAAAAGCTAAAAGAGGCGGCGGACTTAACGAAAGAAAATATTCCGGAAAAGGATGCGATCTCCCGGTTGGGAGAAGGCTGGGTCGCGGAAGAGGCACTGGCGATCGCGGTTTATTGCGCGATAAAACATCCGGACGACCCGGCACAGGCACTGTGCTCAGCGGTAAATCATAGCGGAGACAGTGATTCGACAGGCGCGATAACGGGAAATCTGGTTGGAGCGAGATGCGGGTACGCGGCATTGCCTGAGAATCTGATGCGCGGATTAGAGCTGAGCGAGGTTTTGAGGGAACTTGCAGAAGAATTTGCTTAAAACGGAATTCCGCGAGGGGCGTACGCCTGTTTTTGCAAAAAGAACAAATTCCCTCTTGCAATTTGATTTCGTCTGTGCTATACTATCCGTAATTTCCATATGGAATGTAAGCGCAGCGACGGAAGAACCGGCGTGTTGCGACCCCGGAAAGAGAGAGCCGACGGCAGGTGTGAGTCGGACCGGGCGCACCGCTTTTCCGCTTCCCGAGCGTCCGGCGATGAGTCGGCGGGCCGGCGGCCCTTATCCCGCCCTACGAGTGGTCCCGGTGTGTTTTTTTGCCGGGGCAATTTGGGTGGCAACACGGAATCACATCCGTCCCATGTTTTATACGTGGGACGGATTTTTTTATTTTCACAATTTACAACCGAAAGGAGATCTTTATACATGCTGGATATTCGTTTTGTCCGGGAGAATCCCGAACTGGTCAAGGAAAACATCCGCAAAAAGTATCAGGATCACAAACTTGAGCTGGTGGACGAGGTCATCGAGCTGGACCGCCAGTGCCGCGCCGCAAAGCAGACGGCCGACGATCTGCGTGCCGAGCGAAACAAGTACTCCAAGATGATCGGCGGTCTGATGGCCAAGGGTCAGCGCGAGGAGGCCGAGGCCACCAAAAAGCTGGTCACCGAGAAGGCCGAGGCGCTTGCCGCCGCCGAGAAGAGCGAGGAAGAGCTCGCCGAGGCCGTCAAGAAGATCATGATGGTCATCCCCAACATCATCGGACCCGAGGTGCCCATCGGCAAGGACGACAGCGAGAATGTGGAAGTTCAGCGCTACGGCGAGCCCGTTGTGCCCGATTTTGACGTTCCCTATCACACCGATATCATGGAGACCTTCGCCGGCATCGATCTGGATGCTGCCCGCAAAGTGGCCGGCAACGGCTTCTATTATCTGATGGGAGATATCGCCCGTCTGCACTCCGCCGTTATCTCCTACGCCCGCGACTTTATGATCGACCGCGGCTTTACCTACTGTATCCCCCCCTACATGATCCGCAGCGAGGTCGTCACCGGCGTTATGAGCTTTGCGGAGATGGAAGCCATGATGTACAAGATCGAGGGCGAGGATCTCTTCCTCATCGGTACCTCCGAGCATTCCATGATCGGTAAGTTCATCGACACCATCCATGATGAGGCGGCGCTGCCCTACACCCTCACCAGCTACTCTCCCTGCTTCCGCAAGGAAAAAGGTGCCCACGGTCTGGAGGAGCGCGGTGTCTACCGCATCCACCAGTTTGAGAAGCAGGAGATGATCGTCGTCTGCCGTCCCGAGGAGAGCCCCATGTGGTTTGACAAGCTCTGGCAGAACACCGTCGACCTCTTCCGTTCCATGGATATTCCCGTGCGCACGCTGGAGTGCTGCTCCGGTGACCTCGCAGACCTGAAGGTCCGCTCCATCGACGTGGAAGCCTGGTCTCCCCGCCAGAAGAAGTATTTCGAGGTCGGTTCCTGCTCCAACCTCGGTGATGCCCAGGCCCGCCGCCTGAAGATCCGCGTCAACGGAGAGAAGGGCAAATATTTTGCCCACACTCTCAACAACACCGTCGTTGCCCCGCCGAGAATGCTCATCGCGTTCCTGGAGAATAACCTGCAGGCCGACGGA
>JAFYLV010000085.1 GCA_017556885.1 Clostridia bacterium
ACCGCCGGCGGCAACGGAAAGCACAAGACGGGGGATCCCCGGAAGGGGGGCCAGGGAAACAACAAAGGCGGCGGCGGCGCAAAGCGCGCCGGCAAGCAAAATGCGGAAAAGATTTTTTGCCGGCATCAGCAGCCGCAGCACCGGACGGGAACGAAAATAGGAAAGTAGGAAGTAAAGAAGATAGGACAGGAACAGCACAATGGCGGCACTCATAAAGCCGATGCGGGGAATAAGAATGATGTTCAGGACGATATTGAACACGGCGCAGCACAGGCTGTTTGTGAGGATGGGGCGGGTATTGCCCGCAAGCTCCCAGCCTTTGTTGGCGTATTCTGTCAGTCCGGAGAAGAGCATGGCAAAGGCCACGATACCGACAGCAATGGCACCGGCCTCATATTCCTCACCCTGCAGGATCAGACCGGAGAGGTCCTTTGCCACGGCGGTAAGGCCAAAAGCGGCGGGGATGCCGACAAGGAGGAAATTGCGCATGCCGCCGGTGATGCTTTTCTGCGCGGCGGCGGCACCTTCCTTGCGCCAGGCCTCCAGAATGGAAGGATAGGCTGCGCGCATCAGGGAAACGGAAAGCATGGTAAAAACTGTGGTGGCAAGGGTGGCATTATTGCTGTAGACGGCCAGGGCGCCGGGGCCTGCATAGGCATCCGAAAGCAGGAATCGGTAGGCCATATTGAGCATTGCCACGGAGAAACAAACGCCGATGAGGGGATAGCCATAGGTGAAAAAAGTGCGGAAGAGCTTTCCTGAGAAAGCTTTCGGGGAAAGATCGGAGAAAAGACCGCAGATGATGGCGGCGGCAAAGGCGACGGCAAGATCGGTCACCGCATAGGCGGCCATAGCGGCGGCGGGGGTGGATGCGGGGAAAATGTCCGGCCGGGCAAGCAGGAAGAGCAGGATGAGCTTGCCTGCGGCATCCGCCACGGAAAGAATGGCATAGGCAAGGGCGCGCATGGTCTGCACAAGCAGGATCGAGAAGATCTGAAAGGCACCGTAGCCGAAAATCATGGTGAAATTGAGAAGGTAGAAGACGTCTCCTGCAATGAAACTCAGCCCCCCGCAGATGAACAGACCCAGCCCCGAAAGGGCGAGGAAGGGGACAAGCAGGGTGGTAAAGAAGGTCTTTTTTGCGGCGCGGTCGCCGGTGAGCAGGTATTCGCCGCAGTACCGGCTGGCCGAATTGGCAAGCCAGGCAAATAAAATGATATAGGCAAGGTTCATCGCGGTGGTGGCCTCGATGAACCGACTGTTCACAACGGTATCGTAGATCCCCGTCAGGCAGGAAAGGGTGACGACGGAGATCAGTCCCTCCGCAACCTTGGCCGGGAGGAAAAGCAGAGTTCGGCGGTTGATGGCCGACTGACGTTCATTCATTTTTTGTCTCCTTGTGCGCCGATGAGGGCATCAATGCAGGCGCCGGCCATCATAAGGCCTGCGGCGGAGGGGACCCAGGCGCAGCTTGCGGGGGGGAGCCGACCCCCGTCGCTCTCAGCGGCGTGGGCGGCATGGGGAAGCTCGCGGCTTGCGACCACGGGAGTGCGCTCGCAGCCGGTGCCGCGCAGCTCCCGGCGCATGACCCGGGCGAGGGGGCAGCCGGAGGTTTTGTCAAGGGTGGATATGTACAGGGCGGAGGGATCGGTTTTGTTTCCGGTGCCCATGGCGGAGAGGATGGGGATGTTCCGCGCGTGGGCGGTGCGGATCAGATCCAGCTTGTGCGTGACGGAATCAATGCAGTCGAGAATAAAATCGGGGATGGGCGAGAGAATCACATCCCTCGTTTCCGCCGTGTAGGAGATGGGATGCAGATGGAGCTGCACCGCGGGATTGATATCCGTAAAGCGGGCGGCGGCGGCATCGGTCTTATAGGTGCCGAGGGTGGAACGCAGGGCGATGAGCTGGCGGTTCAGGTTGGATTCCTCCACGCGGTCGGAATCCACCAGTGTCAGGCGGCCCACACCTGCCCGGCAGAGGGCTTCTGCCGCAAAGGAGCCGACACCGCCGATGCCAACAACACACACGTGAGCCCGGGACAGACGTTCAATGGCGGCGTCCCCGAGCAGGGCGGCGGTGCGGTCGGTGAATGCCATGGCAGGATGACTCCTTTCGTAAAAAATGATACACTCCCCGCATTGACCGTGTGCCGCGGGTTATAACCTACTTGTGTAGTAGGGTGGGTAAAATCCTCCCTTGTGCTTTACTGCTTCCAACATCCGCCGCAAAGGAGCAGCGGGAGGCCTGCAAACCGCAAAAGGAGCCCGGATTCCCGTTTTGTTTTTTGTGGGTTAAAAACAAACGGCATCACGCATCATGCAGGGAGTGTGCTGAGTCAGGGAAAAACAGAGGCTTTAGTTTTCCTCGGCGGCTTCCTCTTCCTCGATGTGGCGCATAAAGAGCTCATAGACGCGCTCAAGCTCGGCATCATCCTCAATGGAGGCAAGCAGATCCTCGCCGTCCTCGCCGGGCTCGACCCGGAGGATGACGATCTCAGCCTCTTCGTCCTCTTCCTCGCCCTCGGCGGGAACGGGCAGGAAGGCTACATAACGGGCATCATCGGTCTCGAGGGTGTCGAGGATCTCAAATTCCTGCTCAACACCGTCTTCGTCCACGAGGACAACAAAATCGCTGCCGTATTCTTCAGACATGGTATTCATACTCCTTATCTTGTTCGTTTTGGGGTAATTCTATTCTATCACATTGCGGCGGCTGCTGCAACCGCAAATGCGAAATGCCGCAGAACTATATGGGGTAGGTGCGGAATATGCGCAGGATCTCCGCAGGCGTGCCGGGCAGGCGTTCCGTGAGTCCGTCCTGGACGCGGCCGGCATGCTCCCAGGTCCAGATATCGGTGCTTGCGCGCAGCCACTCGCAGAGATGACCGAGATATACCCGCCCCGGACGGAAGGCGGCTACATAATCGCAGAACTCATCGTAAAAGGCGGGGTGGACGTGTTCGGCATCGCCGCGGCCGAGCCAGACGTTGGCAAACATAATATCCGGCGGGGCAATATCGGGCATGCGGTCCAATCCGTAATCGCGGACGTCGTTTGGAAGGAAAAGGGTTTTTCCGCCCACGCGGAAGAGATACATCAGGGAGGGGACGCCGTTGCCGTTCTGCTCAAAATGCCGTCCCTCAAAAGTCTCGAGCCCGATCCCCGGGAGGGCGAGACGGTCGCCGGCGCGCAGCCTATGCAGCCGCTCGGCAGGGTATCGTGTCATTTCCACCATTTTTTCATTCGCGGAAGCGGGAATAAACAGGGAAGCGCCGCAGTCGCGGATATGGAACAGAAGCTCCGGATCAAAATGGTCGATATGCTCGTGGGTGATGAAAATGTAGGGAATATGGGTGAAAAGCTCCTTTAAGGGCTCCCAACAGGCGGAACGGACGGTTTTGGAACGAATGGCGGGATCGACGGCGAAGACTGCACCACCCACCTTGAAGATCATGGCGGTGGAGCCGATCATGTATACCCGGTCATCCGTCCGTGCGGGATCGCACAGCTCGGCGGAAATGCGGCGGATCTCATCGGGATAGATGGAATCTGCCCATGCGCCGTAGTTGTGGCGAAGGTCATCATACTTGGGCCGCGCGGCGCGCACGGCGCGGCGCACTTCCCGGATGGATGCGCGGATGGCATCCCGGAAGGAAAGCTCCGGAAAACGGGGGAAATCAAGCTCAAGATTGAAAATGCCGGTGTAGCCTGCTCCGACAAGCTCGGAGACGTAGGCATCCAGCGGGAGCTTGCGACCTTCCACAAAGGGCTGATGAGTACCGCGCTCGTTCAAGGCATGGATATGGGTATGAACGGAGCGGGAGAGAAATTCTTTATCCGGCAACGCCTCCGGCGTCGTGCCGGTGACGGACATATTGTTGAAAAAGTGACCGAAATCAAAGCATGCGCCCACGCGGGTGCCCTCAAAGCCCGCAAGCATGCCGAGGACGCCCTCGCAGCTGTCGCCGGGGTCGTAGACACCCTTACTGCGGTTGACCTCCAGCGCGATGCGGTAGCCGAGCCGTTCGGCATCCTGCTCCCATAGACGAAGCATTTCCGCCGTTTCGCGGGCAAAGTCTTCGGTGCGGGGGTCGGTTTTGGAGGCGCGGGAATGGACGGTGATGACAAGCTCCTCCTGATGGCCGGGCAGGGCTGCGAGAAGGGGCAGCAGGGAGGGATAGACCTCCTCAAAGGGGCCGATGGCAGCGGGCAGACTTCCGTGGACGGTGAGGCAGAGTCCCGCAGCCCAGATCTTATTTGCGCAGAACAGGGCATGGGAGGGATCCGCATTCGGAGCAATGTTGCGCAGCTCGATATGCGTGATGCCGAGACCGCGCAGATAGCGCAGAAGGGGATCGATACCGCCGAATTCGTCCAGCAGCTTCTGCTGGATGGGATCTTCCGCGGTGCCGGTGAGAATGCGGGGCGGGAGGGAGATTCCAAACATGTTCAGGGTCTCCTTATATTATGGATTCTTTCGCAAATTCATTATACATGATTTTTGTTGTGGGCGCAACGGGAACTATTCCCCGAGAATGGAGAGGAGTTCAGCCTCCGACAGGGAGGACAGGAAGGTGGCACCCTCCCGGATGAGGGCATCGGAAAGCCCGGCCTTGTGGGCCTGCAGCTTGAGGATCTGTTCCTCTACGGTGTTTTCCGCGATCAGGCGGAAAACCTGCACCCGGCGGGTCTGTCCCAAACGGTGGGCACGGTCGGTGGCCTGGTTCTGGGCGGCGACGTTCCACCACGGGTCGTAGTGGATGACAACGTCCGCGCCGGTGAGGTTGAGACCGGTGCCGCCGGCTTTCAGCGAGATGAGGAAGACATCTGCCTTGCCGGCGTTGAAATCATCCACCAGCTGCAGGCGGCCTGCGGTTCGGGTCTCACCGGTGAGCAGGAAGTGGCTGACACCCATTTCCGTGAGGCGCGCGCGCAGGATCTCCAGCATGGAGGTGAACTGGGAGAAAATGAGCACCCGATGTCCGCCTTCGATGGAAGAGGAGACCAAGTCGGCGCAAAGCTCCAGCTTTGCACTCTCGCCCGTCCAGCCGGGACTGCAGAGGGAGGGGTGGCAGCAGATCTGCCGCAGGCGCGTAAGCAGCGCAAGGAACCGGACGGTATCCGGTGCGTGACCGCGGGCGGCGAGAAGCTCCCGGAATTCGCTGCGGGTCTCGGCCAGGGTGGCATCGTAGAGCTTCTGCTGCTCCCGCCCGAAAACGGCGGGTACAATGCTTTCGATCTTTTCGGGAAGCTCGGAAAGCACCGTTTCCTTCAGGCGGCGCAGGATAAAGGGAGACACGGTATTTCGCAGAATGGGATCCACCGTGCCGGTGTGCTGGGCGGGCAGCTCATAGACCCGGTGGAAACGGGCCTGGGAGGGAAGAAGGCCCGGCAGGATGAAGTCGAAAATGCTCCACAGGTCGGACAGAGAGTTCTCGATCGGCGTTCCGGTCAGCGCAAATCGGGCGCGGGCGCGGATGCGCTTGGTTGCCTGCGCATTTTTGGTGCGGAAATTCTTGATATACTGGGCTTCATCGGCAACGCAGAGACGGAATTCAATGTTCTGATAAAGCTCTTCATCGTTGCGCAGAAGATCGTAGGAGGTGATGAGGATGTCGGTGGAGTCTGCCGCGGCGATGGCGGCGGCGCGTTCCTCGGGAAGGCCGGCGGCGACGCGGACGGTGAGGTGGGGACAGAAGCGCTCCGCCTCGTTTTTCCAGTTGTAGAGCAGGGAAGCGGGGCAGACGATGAGAGAACAGCCCGTGCTTTCGCTCGCGATCAGGGTGAGCATCTGCAGGGTCTTGCCAAGACCCATATCGTCGGCGAGAATGCCGCCGAGCCCGGCTTTTTCCAGCCCGGCGAGCCAACGGAAGCCGGTGGCCTGATAATTGCGGAGATCTGCCCGGATGCATTCAGGCACGGGAAGCTCCCGGGTGTCGGAATCGCGCACGGCGGAAAGCAGTTCGCGCACCTCCGCATCCGTGCGGAAGGCGGTCTCCTGCGCGCCGGAAAGAAGGGACTGCAGATAGAAGGCCCGGGCCATGGGCAGCGACAGGCTTCCATCGGCTTCGGCAGTTCCCGTCACCTCGCGAAGGGAGGAGATAAGGCGCATGCTCTCCTCGTGAAGCTCGAAAAGCTCACCGCTGCGGAGACGGATGAATTTCTCATTCCGAAGATAAGCCTCGGAGCTGCGAAAAAGCTCTTCCAGCGTAAATTCCGAGCCTTCAAATTCCAGCTTCAGCCGACGGCCGGAAACGGAAAGGGAGAAGGTCAGCGGTGCCTGCTCACGGAGGCGAAGATTTTCAAAACCGTCGCCGGGGATGATCTCTGCCCGCTCGGAAAGCTCGGCAACGCCGGTACGGGCGAAGGCAAAGAGCATATCCTCCCGGTCGAGGATGAGCTTTTCGTCAAAGGCATGGAAGCCGTAGGCATACAGAAGGGAAAGCACATGGCTTTCGCCGACAAGATCCCGCGCCTCGCCGGGAAGGGCGGGACGGAGGGGATTGGTGACGGCATCCCCGTAGATGAACTGTGGACGGGCAAAAACGGCGCCGCCGATATAGGACAGATGGATCTGCGGGCGGAGCTTTGCGGTGGGGTAGCGCTCGTGCAGAAGCTCTGCGCCGAGCACCTCCGTGCATGTGCGGAGTCGGTCCAGCACCGAGGAAACAAAAAGGGGCGCGGAGGGGCCGGTAATGCGGAGTGTGCCGTCGCTCTGCTGCTGCAGCTGGGAGAGCAGTGGAAGCGCATAACGGGCGAAATCACCGCCGGCGCGGCAAAGGCGATCCCGACAGAAAACATAGGTGTGTGCGGCGCCGTGCAGAAGGCGGAATTCATCCTCTGCCGCGAGGCGCAGGATGCGGTCGCCCTCCACACGCAGACGGAAAAAGGAAAGATCCTCGGTCATGAGAATGCTCTGCTCGGAAACGGATTCGCTCGCGGCAATATCACGGCCGATGCAAAGATCGAAAAATTCGTCGAGCTGACGGGGGGAAAGCACCAGCTTGCGCGTGTCTCCGGCGGAGGCATAGGGGGAGAGTCGGCGGTGAAAATCCCGGTTCTCTTCCGCGGCCTGGGTGAGAAATTCAGCAAGCGGGCGGCTTTCCGGCTGAAATGCTCCGGGGCTGTGCACAAAGGACAGGGCGCGGCCGTAGGCGGCGCGACGGCCGCTGCGCATGGCATCGGCAAAGGAAAAAATATCCCGCATTTGACAGAGGGTCTTTTCGCCGATGCGGAAGGAAAGGCTGAGAGAGGGAGAAATATCTTCGATGACAGGCAGCAGGGCGACGGTGCCGAGGCGGGAATCCGGCGGCTCGGCGCAATTCTGTACCAGATTTGCCAGCATTTCGGCATCGGTACGGGGATCGGCCGGCGCAGCGGGAGCAGGAGCGGCAGGCGCAGGCTTTGCCGGGGTGCGGGTGTTGTAAACGGCAAGCAGCAGGGCCGCCGTATGCTTGCAGGCACCCTCCAGACGGGAACATTCCGCGCCGGAGCAGCGGCATGCCGTGATACCGAATTTGCGGTCAAAGGCGGCGGAGACGGAATAGAGCTCGCCATCGCGCACACTGCCTTCTGCCGCAGTCAAATAGCCGTCGGCATCGGTTTCTGTGCGGATACCGAGAACGCGGCCCTCTTTGTAATAATCGGAGCCGCGGGAATATATCGTTTTATAGGGGATGCGGGCTCGCACATCCTGCAGGGTAAAGGAAAGCTTGAAAGGATCCACAGTTGCCTCCGGGTCATAAAAGATCGTCCCTATATTATACCAAATGAAAGGACGCAAGACAACGGCTTTTTCGCTTATTTTACCGCGGAAAGAAATTCGCATCTGTGAAAATTGGGAAAATTTATAAAAATTGAAAATATCTCTTGCAAATTTGGGAAAGATATGGTATTATAAGCAACGCACTGAAAATTTAACCCCGGAAGAGGTGGAAACATATGAAGGCAAATATCCATCCCCAGTACAAGCAGACGCAGATTCGCTGCGCTTGCGGTGAGATCATCGAGGTAGGTTCGACCAAGGAGAACATCCGTATCGATATCTGCTCCAAGTGTCATCCCTTTTACACGGGTAAGCAGAAGCTGGTAGACACCGGCGGACGCGTCGACAAGTTCAAGAAGCGTTTCGGTATCACCGACTAAGTTTCTGCGGAATGACTCACTAAAGCGCCCCTCCACGCCTGCGGAGGGGCTTTTTGTGTTGTTTTGAGGTAGGAGAGAAGTAAGATGAGCGAAGAGAAAGCAAAACAAATCGCCGTAATCGCCGGATTATCCTCGCCTGCGCTGCGGGCGGATGAAAATTCCGACGAGGCCTCCCTTGCGGAACTCGCGGCGCTGGTGGAGACCGCCGGCGGTGAGGTCGCTGCCCGGGTGCTGCAGAACCGGCCTTCGCCGGATGTACGCACCTTTCTTGGCGAGGGAAAGGCGCAGGAGCTGCGCGAACTGATCGCAGCGCACGAAGCCGATCTGCTGGTGCTGGACAATGAGATCTCTCCGGCGCAGACCCGCGCCCTTTCGGAGCTTTGCGACTGTGCCGTGCTGACGCGCAGCGGCATCATTCTGGATATTTTCGCCGGACGGGCGCGAACCGCGGAAGGTAAGCTGCAGGTAGAGCTTGCCCAGTATAAATACATTCTGCCCCGCCTTGCGGGACAGGGAACTGCGCTTTCCCGCCTCGGCGGCGGCATCGGTACCCGAGGCCCCGGTGAGACGAAACTCGAGACCGATCGCCGGCACATCCGTAACCGGATGCACCGGCTGGAGGAGGAACTGCAGCATCTTTCCGCCGTGCGGGAGCAGCAGCGCCGTGCGCGGCAGAAAAACAGCGTACCGGTGGTGGCTTTGGTGGGCTATACCAACGCGGGAAAATCTACCCTGATGAACCGCATCACCGAGGCCGGTATTCCGGCAAACAACCGTCTTTTTGATACGCTGGATATGACCACCCGTGCCTTTGAGCCCGAGGCAGGCATGCCGGCGCTGCTTTCGGATACCGTCGGTTTTATCCGCCGGCTGCCCCACAGCCTCATTTCTTCCTTTGAGGCGACCCTTTCCGAGCTGAAATATGCGGAGATGCTGCTCCACGTCATTGACTGCGCCGATCCTGAAATGGAGGCGCATATCCGTGTGACGGAGGCGCTGGCTGCCGATATGGCAAAGGAGGAGACTCCCATCCTGCGCGTATACAACAAGGCGGATCTTGCCCCGTCAGATCTTCCCCGGGATCCGGAGGGGATCTATATTTCCGCCGCAACGGGCGAGGGTATCGACGAGCTGCTGGCAAAAATCGCGCAGCAGCTGAAGGGTACCCGGCGCGCATTTGAATTTCTCATTCCCTATTCCGACGGAGCGGCGCTCAATCTGCTCTATCGGGACGGACGGGTGGAAAACGTTGAACACGGGGAAACGGGTGTTTCCGTCCGTGCGGTGTGCGATGCGAAGCTCTATGCCGCCGTGCAGAAGTACGACGTGCGCGGAGGTGGGCAGAATGGCTGAGTTCGTGCCTTACGAGACCGTTTCCGAAGAGGTAACGGCGGAATTTATTGAAAAAAAGAGCCGCTTTATCGGCGTGATCGCCCCGGTGGAGACGGAGGAGGAGGCGCTGGCCTTTATTGCCGCCCAGCGGGAAAAATACCCCGGCGCGACCCACTACGTGCATGCCTATGTCCTGCGGGAGAACAATACCCTGCGCTTCACCGATGACGGGGAGCCCTCCGGCACGGCGGGGAAGCCCGCGCTGGAGGTGCTGACCCGGGCAGGGCTGACGGACGTTGCCTGTATCGTGATCCGCTATTTCGGCGGCATCCTGCTGGGAGCCGGCGGTCTGACGCGGGCATATGCCCGGGGTGCCAGAGATGCAGTGGCGGCGGCGCAGCGGGTTCGCATGGTGCCGAGCATCAGCTTTGAACTGAAGGTCAGCTATGCTGCCTGGCAGCGGCTTTCCCGGGTGCTGCCGAAATACGGTGTTCGGCAGGATGATCTTGAATACGGCGAGGATATCTGCCTTAAAGGCAGCGTGGAGACGGCGGATTTTGCGCCCCTCTGCGAGGCGGTGCGGGAGCACACGGCGGGCGCGGCTTTGCCGGTAAAGACCGGAGAGGGCATCCGTCCCCGGGACGTGGAATAAGGAGAAAAGACGATATGGAGCTTTGGGATCTGTATACCAAGGACCGGGAGCCCACCGGCAAGACCCATGTGCGCGGCGATCTTTTGCCTGCGGGAATGTATCATATTCTGGTGCATCTTTGGATCCGCAACCGTAAGGGAGAATATATCATTTCTCACCGCGCGGAGGATCGTGGATCCTATCCCGGTTATTGGGAATGTCCCGGCGGCTCGGTGCAGGCGGGGGAGGATAGCCCTCATGCCGCCCTGCGGGAGGCGCTGGAGGAGGTTGGCGTGCAGCTGGACCCCGCAAAGGGAAAGATTGCCTTTACCCGCATGCGGACGGATTATGGCCCGCGGCATCTCAATGAGTTTACCGATATATGGCTGTTTGAATTCGACGGAGAGCCATCCCTTGCAAAGGCGCTGACCCCGGAGGAGGTTTCCGAGGTGCGCTGGATGACCCGCGAGGAGATCAACAAGCTATGGGCGGAAGGTAAATTCCTGCCGACGGCAAATTATTTTTTTGATGAACGCGGCAAACTGCTATAAAATGCGAAAACCGGATGTCACAGGACATCCGGTTTTGTTTATGGCAAATTCAGTTTTTCTTGAAATACGGGGAAACGGAGAAGTAGATCAGACGGTAAACGTGCTCCTCAGTATCCGCATCGTTGGGGACCTCGTCGGAATATACCTTCAGGGCAAAGTCAAGCATGACATTCAGAATGTGGTTGAGCAGCATCCAGACGTTGGCTTCTTCGCGGAAAGCATCCTTGAAGCGGGCGAGCAGGGGAGCAAAACGCTCGCCGTGGCTGATATGGGAGTATTTGCGGAAATAGGGAGAATAGAAATATCGGATATAGGCAATGCACTTTTCACGGCTCTGCAGCAAGAACTTCCAAACAGCATTGAAATAGGCGCGGCAGCGATCTTCATAGGGCAGGGATTCGTCGTACATCACTTCCAAGTTGGACATCGAAACGTTGAAAAGCTCGACATCCAGCGTCTCAAAGACGGCGGCGAGAAGATCCTCCTTGTCGGCAAAGACGCGGTAGATATACGCCTCGTTAAGGTCGGTGCCGCGGACGATCGCCTTGGTGGTGGTGTTCTCAAGTCCTTCGGATGCGATGACTTTGATGGTGTTTTCGATCAACCTGTCACGGACGTTAAAGTGCTTCAAAATAAATCGCTCCCTTTGCTTGAAAAATCAAATCAGCTGCGAAGTTCGTTCCCTGCGGCAGAAATCGGAGAAAACGAAAAAACGAAGCTGTTCCAACAACATTTTACTTAACAAACAATATTGTAACACGGATGTTGGTGGGATACAAGAGCTTTTGCGGAAAAAAGTAAAAATTTAATACGAAAAAAGTACATGTTCATATTGTTAAGTAAAGACTACGAGCGCGGAATGTCGCAAAAAACATACAAAACGGTAAAAAGAGGCTTCCTGACCCGGCGGTTTACAAGGGGACCGGGTTGTGATAAAATAATATGCAGAAGTTTTGATACTGTAAAGAGGTGCTTTTATGGCGGAATTTCTCGAGATACTGATGATCGTATCTTTCGGCATTTCCTGGCCGATGAATGTGCTGAAATCCTGGCGTGCCCGGACGACCAAAGGCAAGAGCCTGTCTTTTCTTGTTCTCATCCTGGCGGGCTATGTGGCGGGTATAGCATCAAAGCTTGTCAACGAGGCCTATATGGCAAGCTTTGGAGAGAAGTGGTACGTGCTGGTCTTTTACTGCATCAATTTTGTGATGGTGAGCACGGATTTTGCCCTGTATTTCAGAAATCTGCGGCTTGACCGCCGCGTCGAGAAGGAGGAATAAGCCATGAAGGTATGCGTTATCCAGCCCCGCTACAGTACGGATCATAGCCGCTCGGAGGAGCTTTTTGCGGAAATGCAGGAGCTTTTTTCCCAGTGCGATGAGAGCATGGATATTATCGTGCTTCCGGAAAGCTGTGACGTTCCCTGTCTTGCCAGAACCAAGGAGGAGAATGACCGGAGTGTTGAACGTTTCAACGGGCAGATCCTTGCCCTCGCGGCGGAAACAGCAAAGCGGTGTCATGCTATGGTCTTTGTCAACGCCAGATCTTTCGGAGAAAAGGGGCAGCGCAACACAACCTATGCCTTTGATCGGGCGGGAAATATTGCCGGAACCTATCTCAAGGAGCATCTGGTGGCATCGGAGGTCTCCGTGATGGAGCTGGAGCATGATTATCTCTACGAGGCGACGGAGCCGACGATCGTGGAGATGGAGGGGCTTCGGTTTGCCTTCCTGACCTGCTACGATTTCTATTTTTATGAGAATTTTGCCCGCATTGCCCGCAAGCACCCCGATTTTATCATCGGCTGCTCCCATCAGCGCAGCGATACGCATGCGGCCTCGGAGATCATGAGCCGCTTTCTTGCCTACAATACCAACGCCTACGTTCTGCGCGCATCGGTTTCCATGGATGAGAGTTCCGACATTGGCGGCGGCAGCATGATCGTTGCGCCGGACGGAAACGTTCTGGCAGCCATGGGAAGCTGCGTGGGACTTACGGCAGTGGAGATCGATCCGGCGGCAAAATATTACAAGCCGGCGGGCTTCGGAAATCCCCCGGCGGCGCATTTTGAGTACATTGAAAAGGGGCGCCGTCCCTGGAAATACCGTCCTGCGGGCGCGGCCATCGTACCGAATGATATCGAGATGCCCTATCCCCGCGTGTGTGCGCACCGCGGCTTCAATACCGTGGCGCCGGAGAACAGCATGCCCGCTTTTGGCGCGGCCATTGCCATGGGTGCTGACGAGATCGAATTTGATCTGTGGTATACCAAGGACGGGGAGATCGTCTCCATCCATGATAAAAACCTGGATCGCGTGTCTGATGGTGAGGGGATCGTATATGAAAAGACCTATGAGGAACTTTTGCAGTACGATTTCGGTTTTAAATTCGGCGATGAATTCCGCGGAATGCGGATCCTCCGCTTTGAGGAGATCCTGCAGCAGTTTGCCTGCCAGGCGGTGATGAATATACACATCAAGACGGAGACCAACGACTGCGAATATCCCAGAGAATATTTGGACAAGATCGTGGCGCTCATCCGGAAGTACGACTGTGAGAAGCATGTTTACTTTATGTGCGGAAATGATAATTTCCACCGGCTTGCCCGGGAGGTTTGCCCGGATATCCGGCGCTGCTGCGGCGGCGGAAAGGCTGCATGGGAGATCGTTGACCGTGCGATCGAACTGGGATGCCAAAAACTTCAGTTCTTCAAGGATAAGTTTGATGACGCCATGCTGGCAAAAGCCAAGGCGCACGGAATCGTCTGCAATGCGTTCTTTGCCGATGATGAAGAGAAAGCGCGGCATTACGTGGATATTGGAATCGACACGGTGCTGACAAGCGATTACAACCGCATTGCGCAGGCTGTGCGTGACGAGGCCGGCGGAAAGAAATACAATGCGTGAAATAAAGCGGCAGGAGAACGGGCAAGCGGTCAGCCCTCTCAGGGTTCAAATCCCTTTTGAAACAAAAAGACAAAGAGCGATGCCTAGGCGTACCTGCGATAAAGCAGGTTTTACCTGCCGAAACACAAAAGGAGTGCGGACGATTTGTTCGTACTCCTTTTCACACGCCTTGCATGGCAAGGTATAGTGTGTTACACCTTTTCGGTGTACTGTCGGGCGGAAACATAGCCTTCCTCCGGGAGGAAGGTGGCACGCGATAGCGTGACGGAAGGAGCCCGCGTAACTTTGAATTTGTACTAATTCTATCGTAACGCGCTCTCCCTCACCCGACTTCGTCGGGAGCTCCCTCCCGGAGGGAGCCTTTGATTTGTGCGTCCCAAAAGTCTGTCTGCTTTTCCTGACATGCACTGCTTTTGCGGACA
>JAFYLV010000086.1 GCA_017556885.1 Clostridia bacterium
CCTCACCATGTTGGATGCCACCGGTAAGAAAACGGAGTTCCTGCGCATGATGTGCGAGGAAATGGGCGTTTCCGGCGGAGAACCCCTGCAGGGCCGCGCCGAGGAGCTGGGGCACGATCCCGCCCGACGGGAACGGTATGACGCCGTGCTTTCCCGCGCCGTAGCCTCTATGGATAAGCTGGACGAGCTTTGCCTGCCGCTTTGCCGCGTTGGCGGTGTCTTTCTTGCGCTGAAATCGGCAGCAGGACGTGAAGAGTGCGAAAAAGCCGCCTCCGGTCTTGCAAAGCTCGGTGCCTCCGCACCGGAATTCTTCCCTTATCAGCTGCCCGGCGATCAGCCGGAAAGCCTTGCGGTCCGCATCCGGAAATGCAAACCTACCCCGGCGGCCTATCCCAGAGCCTTCGGTGCGATTAAAAAGAGACCGTTGTAATTGAAATGAGATGTTTCCCCAAAAAACAGCTGCAGTCCTGCCAAAATCTTCTGGCAGGACTGTTATTGTATATTTTTGGGCAGTGTGATAGAATGTAGTGGGAATTTTCCAATTTTCTCCCAGCAGTAGGTGAATACGATGAAGAAAACATATGCAACTTCCATGCCGAACCATATCGGCGCTTTTTTGAAAGCCAGTAAATGCTTTGCAGCGCTGGGTATCAATATCACCCGGGTCAGCTATGATAAAACGGTGGATTCCCACATGCTCTTTTTGGATGTTGACGGTACAGAGGAGCAGATCCGCAAGGCAGACGCAGAGCTGGAAAAAATCGGTTATCTGCAGAACAAAGGCACAGATTCCAGTATTGTGCTGATCGAATTTACTCTGAAGGATGTGCCCGGCAGCGTTACCGATGTGCTGGAGCTCATCAACCGCTTCAATTTTAACATTTCCTATATCAATTCCCAGGAAAACGGCACGGATTTTCAGAAATTTAAAATGGGATTGCATGTGGACGATCCCGGCCGCATCTCCACCTTTATGGAGCAGGCGGAGCAGCTTTGCAAGGTGCGAATCATCGACTATAACAGCTCCGGACGCGCCTACGACAACAGTATTTTCTACAGCGCCTTTGTGCGCGGACTTGCCCAGATGCTGGATCTGTCCGAGGAGAAAAAACAGAGCCTTTTGGTTTTCTCAAATCTTGCCATGCAGACCCTTGACGAGCAAGGATTGTCCCCCTATCGTACTTTTGACAGCATCAGCAAGTTTGCGGAACTGCTGGCAAACTCTAAAAATGACCAGTTTATTCCCAGAATTACCACCCATTCTGTGTCGGAAAAGACGCAGATCCTGCTCATTGAGCCGGCTTGCGGCAGCAACACAGCGGTGATCCTCAGCGGAGGAGAGCTTCTGTGCGTGGATAGCGGCTATGCATGTTATAAAACGGAAATGCTGGAAATTCTCCGTTCGGCGATTCCCGGCTTTGATGATATGCCAAAGCGGCTGCTGCTGACACATGCGGATGTTGATCACTGCGGCCTGATGGATGTGTTTGATGAGATCATTGTCAGCGCAAATTCTGCCCGCAGCCTGATTCGTGAAACCAAGGGCGAGAACGGCTTCCGGGAGGAAAATCCGCTGCATAAGCCCTATATCAATATCTGCAAGATCCTGACCTCGTACAAAACCGTCGACCCGTCCAGACTGAAAACGCCCTGGCAGGATTTGGAACATACGCAGGAACCCCTGACACAAATCGGTTTCTTCGACTTTGGGGATCTGCATTTTGAGGTTTATGAGGGTAAAGGCGGCCATCTGCCCGGCGAGGTGGTTTTGATCGATTATAAAAACAACATTGCCTTCACCGGCGATGTATATATCAATATCCACGGTCTCACGGCAGAGCAGGCAGAGTATAACCAGTATGCCCCCATTCTGATGACATCGGTGGATACCGACCGTCTTCTCTGCGGCGAGGAGCGCACCGCAATCCTGCGCCGGCTGGGTGTTGGCAACTGGAAGATCTTCGGTGCCCACGGTGCCCCCAAGGACTATTCTGTAAAATGATATAGCGGAACAACGGAGCGTATCGCCATCGGTACGCTCCGTTAACTGTTTTCTCCTTTGTTTCACGTGATACAAAGGAGAAATACAAGCCGGCGCGTTTCACGTGAAACGCCAGCTGACACTCATTTACAATTCCGTCTTTATTTTGACGGAATTCTATGCTATAATAAAGCGTACGAGAGGAGGCGCATTCAAATGGGTAAAATCATCGCCGTTGCGAATCAGAAGGGCGGCGTGGGAAAAACCACCACGGCGGTCAATCTTGCGGCTGCATTGCAGGCCATTGGAAAGAAAACCCTGTTAGTGGATTTCGACCCGCAGGGAAACGCCTCCAGCGGCTCCGGCGTTGACCATAGCCGTGGCCTTACGGTCTATGAGTGCATTCTCGGTACCGGAAAGGTGGAGGAAGCCATCCGTCACACCGACTGGGGCGACTGTCTGCCCGCCGGTGTCAATCTCTCCGGCGCGGAGATCGAGCTCATCGCTCTGGACCGCCGGGAATATCGGCTTCGGGACTGTCTGCGCGCCGTGTCGGACCGATACGACTATATTTTTATTGACTGCCCGCCTTCCCTCGGTTTGCTGACCGTCAATGCGCTCTGCGCGGCGGACAGTGTGCTCATCCCTCTGCAGTGCGAATATTACGCGCTGGAGGGACTTTCCCAGCTGATCAATACCGTCCGCCTCATGCGGCGCGGCCTCAATCCGGCTTTGGATATCGAAGGTATCCTCTTTACCATGTTTGATAGCCGAACCAACCTCGCAAATGCCGTCGTCAACGAAGTAAAGGCGCATTTTGCGGATAAAATATATCGGACAGTCATTCCCAGAAACATCCGCCTCTCTGAGGCGCCCAGCCACGGCAAACCCGTGATCTGGTACGATAAATATTCCCGCGGCGCCGAAAGCTATCGGGCGCTGGCGGCAGAATTTGCAGAAAGGCGGCGGTAAAATATGGCACAAAAAGCACAAATGGGTCTCGGAAAGGGACTTTCCGCGCTTCTTGGCGATCTCGACGGCGGAAGTGCGCCTCAGCCGGAGGTTGCGAAGCTGAAGATCTCCCGCATCGAACCCAACCGCGAGCAGCCCCGAACAAAGTTTGAAGAAGCCGCCCTCGAGGAGCTGGCAGAAAGCATTCGCATCCACGGTGTGATCACCCCCGTTGTGGTTCGCCGTATCGGGGAAGACCGCTATCAGCTCATCGCCGGCGAGCGCAGATACCGCGCATCCCGCCTTGCGGGGCTGGACGAGCTTCCTGCCCGCGTATTGGAGGTGGATGAGACCGAGGCCTATGAAATGGCCATGGTGGAAAACCTGCAGCGCGAGGATCTCGACCCCATTGAGGAAGCCGAAGGCTACCGCGTGCTCTGCGAGACCTACGGCCTATCCAAGGAGGAGGCGGCCCGGCGTGTGGGCAAATCCCGTCCTGCCGTTGCCAATGCCATGCGTCTGCTGGCTTTGCCCGAAGAGGTCAAAGCCATGGTCACCGCAGGCGAGATCACCGCAGGCCATGCCCGCGCGGTGCTCTCCGTTCCCGCGGAAAAGGATCGCCTGCCGGCGGCACGTATCATTGCCGAAAAGGGTATGAGTGTTCGCCAGGCGGAGGCTTTCTGCGCAAAATTCGGTGTAGAAAAGCCGGAAAAGCCCGTAAAGCCGGTGGTTGATTATACCGCAGACCTTGCGGATCGCCTTTCCCGCGATATGGGACGGCGCGTACAGGTCACCTGCAAAAAGGGGCGCGGAACGCTCGTGCTCCATTATGACAATCTGGACGATCTGGATGCGCTGATCGCCCGTATCACTAAGAACTGACCCTAAGGACGGAGGTAGAATATGTCTGAAAACGAAAAGAAGGAAGTCGGCAAGACCGAGCCCAATCGCCCGAACCGCGAAAAGACCCGCAAAATGCTTATGATCTACGCCCTTGTCTTTGTGGGCGTGGTACTTCTGCTGGTTTTGGTCTCCTGGGGTGTGCAGATGCGCGAAAATCAGCGTCTGGAGGACATTCTGGAGGAGCAACAGATCGCTGCCAACGGCGTAGCGGAAAAGTATGACAATCTCCGCAAGGAAAATGATAAGCTCATCGCAAATAACAAGGACCTGCAGCAAAAGGCCGACTCCATGGATGCCATTCTTGGTCCCGTGAAGGAAGATATCGACGGAAAGACCGATGCTGAGGCCGCCGATCTGCTCTTAAAGAGCGTTCGCCGCGCGGAGGGCCTGCAGGCTCTTTCCGAGTTGCAGCGTACCTATCGCAAGAGTACGAAGGCCGTTTGCCGCGTGCTCATCGCAAAGATGGAACAGGAGTGTTACTCCGAATGGTTCACAAAAGACGAACTTACGGAGTATGAATACATAAAGAAACAGGTCAATTACGTTTCTAAATGAGTGAATATTGCAAAAATATTCGGATTAGCGGAGGGATAAAATGGAGTTCTTGCAGAAATACGGGCTGCTGCTTATAGTTGGCCTTATTGTTCTGATTTGTGCTGGTTTTATGCTCCTTCGTATGCGCCGTCTGCGCCGCCGTACGGCTTGCCTGAAGGAGGCCGCTCCCGACCCTGCCATCATGGAACGGGCAGCGGAGACCCTCTCGCAGCTCATCAGCTTTAAAACCCTCTCAGTTTCCGAGGAGGACAGTGAGTTTGTCCGCCAGAATGTCTATATTCGTGAGCGTTTCCACCTGCTGTGCAGCCGGCTCTCTGTTTCCGCCGTGGACGGACGCGGACTTCTGTGCCGCTGGAAGGGTGCGGATGAATCCCTGCGTCCGGTGCTCTTCTGTGCCCATACCGATGTCGTGCCCGCCGGTGCCGGTTGGAGCCATGAGCCCTTTGCCGGAACCCGGGAAAACGGGTACATCTACGGCCGCGGTGCGGTGGACTGCAAAGGTCCCGCCGTGGCGCTGCTGGAGGCGGTGGAGCATTTGCTCGCCAGCGGATTTTCTCCCCGCCGCGACGTGTATTTTGAGCTTGGATATGATGAAGAGACCGGCGCGAAGCTCGGCGCAGGCCGTATGGCAAAATATTTCCGGGAAAAGGGCATTGAGTTTGAAATGGTGCTGGACGAGGGAGACCCCGTGATGGAATCCTCGCCCTGGACGGCGCAGCCTGCCGCCTTTGTTGATGTGGCGGAAAAGGGCGTTGTCACGATGCGGATCACCGCCTATGCGCAGCCGGGGCATGCTTCCCGTCCCTCTGCACGAAGCTGCGCCGCAGAGCTTGCGGAGGCCGTGGCCCGTATTGAGACGGCCAAATTCCGCCCCCGTCTGACCCGTACGACACGCGCTTTCTTCCGTGAGCTTGCTCCCTATATGAACCCGTTGGATAAGTTCTTATATGCAAACTTCTGGCTCTTTCGGCCGCTGCTTCTGCATAAGATCTGCAGAGATCCGTACAAAAACGCTATCCTTCGCTCCACGGCGGCGGTCACCATGCTTTACGGCGGAAAAGCCCCGAACGTTTTGCCGGAAAAGCTGGAGGCTATCGTCTCCATCCGCGTGCTTCAGGGGCAGAATACCGATGATATCATCTCATTTTACCGCACGTTGCTTTCCGGACTTGAAGTTGAGTTGACCATCGATAAGGATAGCGAGCCCTCGGCGGAAAGCGACGCGGACAGCCACTATTTCCGCACGGTCAGCCGTACCGTTCGGGAGCATTTCGGAGATATCCCCGTGATTCCTTCCCTGCTTGCATCGGCCACCGACGGACGGAAGTTCGAGGGTATCGCCCAGCAGGTTTACAGTTTTGTTCCCCTGCGTCTCTCTGCCGAGGAGCTTTCCGCGGCGCACGGCCCCGAGGAACGGATCCCCGTGGCGGAGCTTGGCCGTGCGGTGGAGTTTTACCGCGATCTCATCGTTGCGCTCCAAAGCTGATATTGAAAAATCCTGCATAAATAAAACCGGTTCGGAAGACTTCCTTCCGAACCGGTTTTTTTATGGATTACAAACTCTTAAGCAGGATAATGGAGTTATCCGGCACGAAAAGTGAATCACCGGGAACATATTCACCGATCATCTCACCGTTTCGCTCCGCGTCGGTCAATACGACCGCATAGCGTTCTGCACCGCCGGGGATATCGATCCGGATCTCTCCGCCGTTTCCGTCATATCGGGAGATCATGACGGCGGATCTGCCGTCTTCGCCCTTTGCCGCGATGGCGTATAATCCTTCGCCGTCCGCGGTGACCTCCGTGGCGGTTCCAAGGCGGTAGAGCACGTTGAAGGCGTGGAGGGCGTAATAGGATTTTCTCGGCCGCAGGGTGTAGAAATCAAACAGTCCGTTCCAGATACCAGGTTGGGCATCGTAGTACATGAGCATGTCAATGGGATTGTTTTGTGCACGGATCATGCACGCGGCGGTAAAGGCGGCGCCGCGGTTGCTGCCGATGAATTCAATGGTGTGGTCGAAGTTCTCCGTCCAGCTTTCCACATAGTTCCACTCGTTACAGATGCTTTCCGTTTCGGTAAAACCGTAGGAATCCAGCATCTCGCGAACCTTCTGTGAGCGATCCATATCCTCAGGCTGCTGACAGTAGCGGTGCCAGGAGTAGAAATCCAGCGGGAGCTGCCGCCGCTGCATCTCCGCAAGAAATTCCTCCGACCAGGCGCGCGGCGTTGACATGGCTGGTCCGCCGATCTTCAGATGGGGGAAGCAGGCCTTTAAGTGCCGCGCGGCGATCTCGAAAAAGTCAAAGAACTGCTCCTTGGTACCCGTCCAACAGGCGGGGTAGCCGTCCGGCTCGTTCCAGATCTCCCAATAGGTGATCTTATAGTGGAAACCGTCCGCCCAGCCCTCAGTATAGTGGCGGATGATGTGCTCGCAAATGCGCGCCCACTTTGCAAAATCCTTCGGGGGGTGTACGCGGTATTTCTTTTCCCAGTGCTCGATGGTGCTGCCAAGGCGGTAAAATACCTCCGTGCCGGCATCATTGATGGTGGCGAGATATTGATCCGTTACGGCAAAGTCGTAGGAGGCGGGGTCGTTTTCATCGGCATCAAAATTGGGGAAAACGGCATCCACATCCACCGTATTCTCACCGCCGTAGCCGTGGTTCAGGGTGGAATCGTGGGTACGTGCATAGGGAATACCGGCTTCTACCCATTCGGGGAAATTCTGCCGGCACTGCACCGACATAGAACGGATAGGGCCGTTATTGACGGCGTGCATGGGCTTTACAGGGCCGCGGGTGGCGGCGAGATCAACAAAAATTCGTTCCATTTTTGGTTACTCCTTGATCCCGCGAAGCAGTACTGTGGACATGGCGGGAAGATAAATGCTCTTTCCGGGGCGGAAGTGGCCGATGACTTCGGCATCGTAATTCTCCGAGAGGAGAATGATCTCATAGCGCGCGGTTCCGCCGACGGCCTCAAAGGTGAACTCGCGGCTTTCTTCGCTGAAATTGGTTGCCATCAGGGCGCAGCCGTCCTCGCCCTTTGCGGCGACGGCATACAGTCCCTCGCTTGTCTCCACCGGGCAGGCGGTGCCGAGGCGGTAGAGAACGTTGAACATGTAGAAGGGATAATAGCCCTTGAGTTTGCGGTAGGTGTAGAAATCAAACAGTCCGTTGAATTCACAGGGGCGCAGGTCGTAATACATGAGCATATCGATGGGGGAGTACTGCGACCAAAGCATGACGGCGGCGCTGAAGGCCGATCCGCGCAGGCCGTGAATGGCATCCATGGAGCGAATATATTCCTCGCCGCTCCAGCCTTCGATATAGTTCCACTCGTTGCAGATGTTCTCCACCTCGCCAAAGCCGTTATCCGCAAGCAGATCACGGATAAATTCGGCACGTTCGATGAATTTCTGCATATCCGGTGCATAAACGTGCCAGGAGAAGAAATCCAGCGGACAGTTTTGCTCCTTAAGGTAGGTCAGCATACGGAGTGGCCAGATGCGGCTGCTGGAAAGAGCCGGTCCGCCAAACTTCAGATGGGGGAAGCAGGCCTTGAGATGCTTTGCGGCGACGGCAAAGAACGCAAAGAATTCCTCCCGGGTGCCGGCCCAGGTCTCGTCGTTCATATCCGGCTCGTTCCAGATCTCCCAGTAGGTGATCTTGTAATGGAAGCCGTCCGCCCAGCCTTCGGTATAGTGGCGGATGATGTGCTCCGCAATACGAGCCCATTTTGCATAATCCTTCGGGGGCAGAGTGCCGTAATGGCGGGGCCAGTGCTCGATCTTGGTGCCAAGACGGTAAAACACCTCCGTTCCGGAGGAAACGGTGTCCGCCATCAGGGCATCGGTGATGCAGAAATCGTAGGAGGCGGGGTCGGTTTCATCGGCATCAAAATCCGGGAAGATAAAGTGCACGTCCACCGCGTGCTCGCCGCCGTATTTTCCGGAAAGGGCGGCATCGTGGTTGCGGGCATAGGGGAAACCGGCGGCGCAGTAATCCTCAAAGTTTCCGATGCGGTTCATCTGGCCGACCTTCAGCGGGCCGTTGTTGACGGCATGCATCGGCTTCACAGGGCCACATTCCGCAGTAAAATCGGCAAAAATGCGATCCATTCTGGTTCTCACCTCCGGAAATTACAGGCTGCGCAGCAGCATAACGCTTTGAGGCGCAAGGGTGAGAGGTTCGCCGGGATGCCACGTGCCGACAGGCTCACCGCTGTGGGTTTCATCCAGCAGCAAAATTTCGTATTCCGCAGCGGCATTGGAAAGGGAGAGCGCGACCTCGCGGGGGCCTCCGGTTTCTTCATAATCGTAGTGGCAGAGCATGACGGCGGAATTTCCCTTGCCGTCCTTTGCGGCGGCGGCATAAAGTCCCGCCTCCGGCCGGCTGACGGTCACCGATGTGCCAAGCTTGTAGAGCGCATCAAAGAAGCGCAGGGTGTGGAAGGTCGGCAGGGGACGCATGGAGTAGTAGTCAAAAATACCGTTAAAGGTGCAGGGGCGGGCATCGTAGTACATCAGCATGTCCACCGGCGCGGAATCGCAGGTGAGGATGCAGCCGGCGGCGTAGGCCGCGCCCTTGATGCCGTGGATGGCCTCCAGGGAATGAACAAACTGATCCGTCCAGTTTTTAACGTAATTCCACTCGTTGCAGATGCTTTCTGCCTCTCCGTAGCCGTTGATATCCATCTGTTCGCGGAAATATTCTACCCGCGCAAGCATTTCCTCCGGTGTGCGGCCGTAGCGGTGCCAGGAGAAAAAGTCCATGGGAACGTCGCGGCGGTGCATTTCCGCAAGGAATCTTGCGGCGTAATCCTTAACGCCGCCAAGGGCGGGGCCGCCGATCTTCAGATGGGGGAAGCAGGCCTTCAGGTGCTTTGCGGCCACCTCAAAGAAGTCCTGGAACTGCTCTTCCGTGCCCGTCCAGCAGACGGGCGTGTTTTCCGGCTCGTTCCAGATCTCCCAGTAGGTCATTTTGTAGCGGAAACCGTCCGCCCAGCCTTCGGTGTAGTGACGGATGATGCGCTCTGCGATGCGGGCCCACTTTGCATAGTCCTTCGGGGGATGAACGTGGTATTTCTTCACCCGGTGGTCAATGGACTGGCCAAGACGGTAGAAAATTTCGGAACCGCACGCGTAGGTATCGGCAATGAGCTTGTCGGTCAGCACGAAATCGTAGGAGGCGGGGTCGGTCTCATCGGCATCAAAATCCGGGAAAATACCGGAGATATCAATGACGTGGTTAAATCCGTACTGATAGCAGTGGGAAGCATCGTGGGGGCGGGCATAGGGCGCGCCCATCTCCGGCCAGATGTCGGAATTTCCCCAGCTCTGGCTGCTCATAGCCTTGATCGGGCAGTTATTGACGGCGTGCAGGGGCTTCACGGCACCCTTTTCCGCCGAAAAATCAACAAAAATGCGGTCCATAGAGATCTCCTTTACAGGTTTACAGGCTTTTTAAGAGCACAACGCTCAGGTTGTTCAGACAAAGCGGTTCGCCGGGATGCCAGGTTCCGATGACCTCGGCGGTGTGATCCTTGTCAAGCAGCGTGACTTCGTAGGCATCCGCGCCGCCGGTGAGGGTGAGCTCGATTTCTTTTTCGGTAAAATCCGCCTCATGGGCATAAACGGCGAGCATAACGGCGCTCTTCCCGTTTTCATCCTTTGCGGCGGCGGCATATACGTTCGCGCCGTCCACGGAGAGAGGAACGCTTTGGCCGAGGCGGTAGAGGTGATTGAAGAAGGCCAGAGAATAATAGCCGGGCAGGGGGCGCAAGGTGTAAAAATCAAACAGACCGTTGAAGCAGCAGGGGCGGGCATCGTAGTACATCAGCATGTCCACCGGCTCGGCATCGCAGGCAAGGATGCAGGCGGCATCAAAGGCGGCGCCCTTGATGGAGATCATATCCTCGACGCCCTTGAGGAAGTCGTCGCCGCTCCAGGCATACACGAGATTCCACTCGGTGCAGAGGCTTTCGCTCTTTACAAATCCCTTTGCATCCAAAAGTCCACGGAAGAAGCGGGTGTATTCCACAAGCGTTTCGGCCCTCTTCCCGTAAAAGTGCCAGGAGAAGAAGTTCGGATACAGATTTTCCGCCTTCAGGCGATCCAGCAGCGCGGCGGCAAATTCCCGGTTATGGGAAAGGGCGGGGCCGCCGATCTTCAGATGGGGGAAACAGCTCATCAGGTGGCGAAGCGTGATAACATAGAGATCCATAAACTGCTCCGGCGTACCGGTCCAGCAAGGTTCGATATCCGGCTCGTTCCAGATCTCCCAGTAGGTCATTTTGTAGCGGAAGCCGTCCGCCCAGCCTTCGGTGTAATGGCGGATAATATGCTCGCAAATGCGGGCCCACTTTGCGAAATCCTTCGGAGGATGGACATTGTATTTCTTTCTTGCATGCTCGATTTTTGCGCCGAGGCGGTAGAAAACTTCGGCTCCGGCCTCATAGGCCGCGGAAACGTTATCGTCAGTTAAAATAAAGTCGTAGCTTGCGGGATCGGTTTCATCGGCATCAAAATTGGGAAAAATGGCATGCACGTCCACAATGTGTTCACAGTAGAAGGAGGCATCGTGATTGCGGGCATAGGGAAAACCTGCGGCGGCATAGGCAGGAAGATTGCCGCGGGTCTGGTTGTTGGTAATCCGCACGGGGGAATTGTTAACGGCGTGCAGAGGCTTGACCGGACCGCGGGAGGCGCTGAAATCAACGGAAATGCGTTCCATATTTACAGACTCCATATCTTTTACAGACTTTTTAAGAGAATTACGCTCATATTTTCGGCAGAGATGGTCTCACCGGGATGCCAGATGCCGACGGAAACGTTGTCGTGGTTCTCGTCCAGCAGGAAAATCTCATAGGCATCCGCGCCGCCGGAAAGGGACAGCGCGATCTCCTTGTGGCCAAGATCCTTTTCAAAGCCGTAGACGGTGAGCATGAGGGCGGAACTGCCATTTTCGTCCTTTGCCGCGGCGGCATAGATGCCGTCACCCTCGTAGGATACCTCCACAGAGGTGCCGAGGCGGTAAAGGGTGTTGAACATGGGGAAGGGATAATAGCCCTTGAGGCAGCGGCCGGTGTAATAGTCAAACAGTCCGTTGAAGGAGCCGGGCTGGGAATCGTAATACATGAGCATGTCCATGGGCTCATGTACGCAGGCCAGCATGCAGCTTGCGGTGAAGGCCGCA
>JAFYLV010000087.1 GCA_017556885.1 Clostridia bacterium
CCCCAGGCCATGTAGGTGCCTACGTACTGGCCTTTGCCGGTGACGCCGTCCAGAATGGTGTGGACGGACTTGTAGGGAAGTGGATTTGAGCGGCGGAACTGGGCATGGAAATAGGCGCAGTCCTCGGGGATCTCACGCAGCTCGTAGTTGATCTGATAGTAGACGATTTCCTGCTTATCGGAGAGATTTTCAATGGTGATGCGGCAGCGCTTACGGAATGGCATCTGCCAGTAGCAGTTAAAGGCGCGGCCGGGATTGACGCAGACGGGCAGGGAGACCACAGGGGCGTACTTGTTCCAGCCGTTGCAGAAGAAGTCGCCTGCGGGACATTCGACGGAGGGGATCTCGCTGTCTTCCCAGTAGATGCGCAGGATCCAGTTTCGGAAGGCACCGGTCAGTGTTGCCCAGATCTGGGTGATGCAGCCGGGTCCCTCGATATCCGCAAGGGTCAGGGTCTCACCGGGGCCGACACCGGTGCAGGGGTTGACCTTCCATCCGAGACCCAGATCACGTGCCTGGCTCGAAGAGAAGCCTTCTCCGACGGGGCAGGAGCCGCCGACACCCTTGGCACCGGTGGGATTCTCGCTGGAGATGGAGCGGGTAACGGCATTCGTCATTCGGGACAGATCGCCCATAGGATTTGCAAAGAACATAAATATCACCTCATATTCCGATAAATCACTGTGGCCTTATGACCTCATTATACGAAAGAGGCAGACAAATTTCAAGAGGGAATGACACACAACCGAAAATGTGATAAAATGGAGGAGAGGTGATATGCGATGCTCTGTCCCGGAGATGTTATCCTGCGATCGGACCGCAGGTCTTTCTGCGCGGAGATCGGTCCGGGCGGCAAACTTACGCTTCGGGTACCGCGTCAGGCAACACAGCGGGAGATCGATGCGTTTCTCGCATCAAAGGCGGCATGGATCGCGCGACACAGGGCATCGCCTCCGCCTGCCGATCCCAGAGAGAATTTGAGCGAGGCGCAGATCGCGGAGCTGCGCGCATCCGCGCAGCAGGAAATACCGCAAATCGTATGCAAGTGGGCGGAACTTGTGGGGGAGACCCCGGACAGTATCCGTATTACCGCGGCAAAGCGGCGGTTTGGCTCCTGCTCGGGTAGGGCAAATCTTTGTTTTTCCCTGTTTCTTATGCTGTGGCCTCGGGAGGCGGTTGAATACGTTGCCGTGCACGAGCTCTGTCACATCCGACATAAAAATCATGGGGCGCAATTTTATCGCGCGATCGAGGCGGTCATGCCTGACTGGCGGCGGAGAGCTGCCCTCCTGAAAGAATTGCCAAACGAATAAAAAGAGCGGGAGATCCCTTGAAAAATGGGATCTCCCTTTACGTTTATTTGTTTTTATTTGCTGCGATATAGTCCATATACCGGCACCAGTCGGTGCGGGCCATGAAGTGGGCTCCGGGACGGAGATGGTAGCCGATATACCCGTCGTGGTATTTCTCGCCGGGCACAGGCAGGCGGTCAAAACTGCGCAGCCCGGGCAGACCGTAGAGAGCCCATGCGGGGGATGCTGCACGGCAGGAGAGAAACTCCGAGGCAGGATCGGCCCAGGTGTCCTCGACGGCGCTGCCGACAAGCAGATGCCGCGGAGCCGTCAGCGCCAGCAGCCAATGCTGATCCAGCGGCAGCTCGGTTTCTCTGCCTGCAAATTCCGCATAACGCGGGGCAAACCAATAGGGGAAGACGCTGGTGATACGCGCGAGGGACTCGCCGCACTTTCCGCGGGTCACGGCAGCACCGGAGCAGCCGGAATCGTTTGAGATGACAAATGCAAAGCGCTCATCGTGCGCGCCGCACACCAGAGCGGTCTTGCCAAGACGCGAATGCCCGATGACGATGAGGTTCTTTGCATCACATTCCGGGCGCGTCAGCAGATAATCCGCCGTGCGGGAGGCTGCATAGGCCCAAAGGGCGATCTTGCCGGGCGCATCGGGCGCGGTGCGGTCACCGGCCATGGGACCGAGACCGCTTTCAAAATCGTTATCGTCTCCGGCAACGGATTTGTAATGGACGATGGCGATGCCAAAGCCGCGGCTGATGATCTCTTCAGCGGGCAGATAACGGTCAAAAACCGGTTCGCGGAAGGAAAGGGTCACAAAATAAGGGACCTTTCGGCGGAGCTTTGGCTGAATGACCTGCACGGGAAAACTGTAGCTTCGGCCCTCGTAGTCAAAAGAAATCGTGACTTTTTCGTAGATCGCGCGGTTTGCAAGAAACGTATCATCCGTTTCGGTAACCTTTGCGGTGACAGGTACAGCCGCAGGCATCCGGCCGTAGATGTTATCCTGCAGGGCTTTCAGCATCTCCGGCCGCAGCGCCTCCCATTCGGCGGGGGAGGATGCGAGGGGGAGCGGCGGAACCGTTCTTGACTTGAGCAATTCGTTTAACATGGCAAAGTCCGTCCTTTCAAAAAACAAATGCCGGTATACCCGTATTTTAACATAACACCTTGCAGATGACAATACCGGAACCGCCGGGCAAAACAAAGCATAGGATCCTGTGGAACGTTGCAGCAGAAAAAGGAGGATCGCGATTATGCCGATGGATCCGGTGATCGCAGCCCTGGCAGCTACGGTAATGACCTGGGCGCTGACGGCGGCCGGCGCTATGGCGGCGCTCTTTATGCGGTCGGATAACAGCCGCCTGTGGAAGCCGGCGGTCGGTTTTGCGGGAGGCGTTATGTGCGCGGCTTCCTTCTGGAGCTTGCTTTCACCGGCGGTAGAGCTTGCGGAATCCATGGCAAGGCTGCCCTTTGTTCCCGTAACGGCCGGTTTTGTCTGCGGCTGTCTGTTCCTTGCTCTGACTGCGGAGATCCTGCAGCGCCGGGGCGGGGGCGGGGCCGACCGGGATTTTCTCCTTGTGCTTTCCGTGACGCTGCACAATCTGCCGGAGGGGCTTGCCGTTGGGGTTGCCTTCGGGGCTGCGGCGGCGGGTATACCCGGCGCAGACATCCCCGGGGCGTGGATGCTTGCAATCGGCATTGCGCTGCAGAATCTGCCGGAGGGCTTTGCGGTGGCTGCGCCGTTGCGGCGTGCAGGTATCTCCAGGGGTAAAAGTGTCTTCTGGGGACAATTTTCGGGACTTGTTGAGCCGGTGGGCGGTGTGCTCGGTGCTTTGCTTGTGCAGATATTCCGTCCGGTGCTCCCTTTTGCGCTTTCTTTTGCCGCCGGAGCTATGATTTGGGTGGTTTTCGGGGAACTGGCACCGGAGAGCGGACGCACCCGTGGAGGAATGTTCGGTACGGTTTGCGGCTTTGCCCTGATGATGCTGCTGGATCTTGCGCTTTAAGCGAGAAAAATTTGCTCCAGCCTATGGAAAAACCGGAACAGTTAGTATATAATATTAAAGTTAAATAGATAATGGGCGGTTTGTGACCGCAGATAAAGAGGAAGGGGGCGTGCGTGCACGTGAAGATCGAACTTGGAAAACGCGAATTCAGACTGCTTCTTGACCTTGTATACACGGGGAACTGGGTGCTCAACTCGCAGCGCGGCCCGGACCGTATCGGTGAATACGATGCAGTGGCAAGCAAGATATTTGCTTTCTGCCGCGAAGCGGGCATGCCCCGGCTTTCGGTTATGGACGGCGGGACCGGTTATCCCTCCGAGGATTATGCCGCCGGCGGTATCCACGAGGCCATTATGGACTATGAGGATACGGTCTTTTTCAACATCCTTGCCGAGGAACTTGCGCGTCGTGATCTGCAGGGGCTTGACGTAGACGGTGCAAATAAAGTGGATCTCGATGCACTGACGGAAAAATACGCCGAGGAATTTGCAAACAACGGCATTGACAATATCGTGGTACACGGAGTGGACGACTGATGAGATTTGCGGAGCGGATATACTCTGTTCTGAATAAGAATAGCGACCGGTGGCGTGAGGTC
>JAFYLV010000088.1 GCA_017556885.1 Clostridia bacterium
CGTTCCTTCATATGCCGTAGGCATATATCACCCACCGAAGGTGGATATCATATCAAAGATATATCACCCGTTCCGCAAGTAACGTATATCATTGAAAAACGACAAGTTTCTGTCGAAACTTGTCGTTTTTCATGGCTGCGGAAAGTCGGACTCGCCGTCCGCTTGCGCGTACTGACCGCTCGGAGGCAGGCTCCTCGCGGCTGTCGGCCGCAAACAATTCACCGGATTGTTTGCTTATGGCCTCCAGCCTATCGGGTTCGAGTCCTTTATGAAAATAAAAAAAGAACAGACACCCGATGGGTATCTGTTCTTTATGGCTGCGGAAGAAGGATTCGAACCCTCACAGACTGATCCAGAGTCAGTAGTGCTGCCATTACACAATTCCGCAATGCTCGAATATTATATACAACTCGACGGGATTTGTCAACCCCCTTTTTGCAAAATCCCTTGCAAAACTTTTTTGGATGTGGTAGTATAATAAAAAACATAAGGAGGATTGTTCCAATGAACATCTTTGCTCTGGCTTCTGCCACTTCCGGCGAAGGCGTGCAGCCCACCGGTCTGCAGGCATTTCTTGCCAACTATTCCGGTTTTATTATCATTATTGTCTTCTTCCTCGTGATGTATCTCTTCATCGTCCGTCCCCAGAAGAAGAAGGAGAAGGAAACCGCTGAGATGCGCAATGCCCTTGAGGTGGGTGACGAGGTCATCACCATCGGCGGCATTGTCGGCCGTGTTGTCAACGTCAAGGATGACACCGTCATCATCGAGACCGGCGGCGACAAGAATAAGCTGACCTTCCTGAAGTCTGCCATCTCTTCCAAGACCAAGGGCGAGTAATTTTCGCGTCATATCGAAGCCGATCCCCCGATATACTGTTATAAAACGGTATATCGGGGGTTTTTGTTATGGAAAAGAAACGAAAGGGAAGCCCTGTGCTGCAGATGCTGTTTGCTGCCGTGACGGGAGCCGTGGCCGGGGGTGCGGCGGCGATGCCGGCTGCGGCAGTGATGCAGGTTTTTAACCTTGGGGAGAGTGCGATGTTTCCGCTGGTTCTCGTATGCGCCTTTCTGGCCGGTTTGGTGGCAGGAGTCGTCTGGGGGAAGCTTCGGGGCGCGGCGCCGCTCTTTTCCCGGGTAGTAGTCGGTGTGCTTACCCGGGGTGTTATGCTGCTGACAGGTTTTTTGGCCACCGGAACAGTGGCATTCGGTATGGCTCTCATTGCGGACACAACGGCAGTGATTTTCGGAGCGTTGCTGTCAGGTGTTTTTGTGCGCAGACAAAAATCTTCTTCCCTCGACAGAATTCGACAAAATCCGCATCGTCGGAGTGGTAATATGCGGAGGACATAACCGCTGCGCTGCAGCAGGAAAGCTGCAGCAGAGGGTGATATTCTAATGTCATCGCAGCGGCGGATGATGCCGCAATAAAAAGGAGGAAGTCAAAATGAGCGAAAACATGGCTGTGATCGTGGCACTGACACGATTGGCAGCGCAAGAACAGAAAAGCTATGGTCAGTATGTGGCACAGGCCGATCCCGCAGAGCTTAAGCGCCGTGTGCGAGCTATCCGTACCGCCTGCCGCCGGAAGGACGGCGGCAGATTTTACAGAATGAGACGGGAGGCAGAGATATGACAGAGCGTGCACTCCGGATGCGCCGCCGTCTGGAGCGGGGATATGCGGCCATCCGTGGTATTGAGCCAGAGCCACAGAGCGGCCTTTCTATGGCGAAGCTTCGCCGCGCCTGTGCAAAGCGTATCTTTTCTTCTGTGCCAGAGGGAAAATGGCGCCGCGTGCAGGAGCTTCTCCGGGAGGAGCTTGCCCGGGCGGACGGCGAAAGCGGAACGGACAAGCAGGGGCTTTTTCTTGCGCTGTGTGCGGAAGCTGCCGACCCGGTCGACCTTTGTGAGCAATTTCACATTGAGGCGCGAACGTATTATGCCTGGCGCACGGAGATCCTCAATGCGGCCATGCTTCTCTCTACGGAGGAGGGATGCTTTTCGCTGCGCCGCAGGGAGATCCGGTGAAGGATCTGGAGCGCATCCGGCAGGCGGTACACCGGATGATCCTGCGGATGCCTGCATCGGAGTTTATCGACAGATACTGTGTGCTGGAGGATCGGGATGCACCGGGGGTGATCGTGCCTTTCCGGCTTTGGCCGGCACAGCGGGAATTGGTGGATGCTATGGATGCAAACCGGCTGAATGTGGTGCTGAAAGCGCGGCAGCTGGGTATTTCCTGGCTTTGTCTTGCCTATATCCTGCGGGAAATGCTGCGGCAGCCGGGATATTCCGTAATTGCTTTATCCCGGACGGAGACGGAAGCAAAAGAGCTTGTGCGCCGCCTGGGAGTAATGGCTGCCAATATGCCGATACTTCTGCGGAAACGCGGCGCGTGGAACGGGCCGGTATACACCGCGGTCAACGGATGCGTTACTGTGGAGCAGGAGGGAGGGATATCCACCTTCCGGGCGCTGGCTTCGGGGAAGAACATGGGTCGCGGATTTACGGCATCGCTGGTATTCCTGGATGAATGGGCTTTTCAGCAGTTTGACCGGGAGATTTGGCTTTCGGTTTTTCCGTCGGTCAACCGACCCGGTGGAGGGAAGGTCATCGGAGTATCCACCATGGAGCGCGGGAGCCTTTTTGAGGAAATCTTCGGTGACGAGAACAACGGATTTGCAAAACATTTTCTTTCCTGGCGGTCGGATCCGCGGCGGGATGATGCTTGGTATGCCGCCACCCGTCAGGCGCTGGGGGATATGATCCTGCAGGAATATCCGGAGACCCCGGCGGATGCATTGCGCATCCCCGGCGGGGCATTCTTTCCGGAATTGTGTGCCCTTCACGATGCGCGGCGCGCGACGGAGGAGGGGCAGCGCATTTATGTGGCGATGGATTACGGCCTTGACCGGCTGGCCTGTTTATGGATCGCCGTGTACGGCGACGGAACGGAGCATGTGTACAGAGAGCTTTGCGCCTCCGGTCTCATTGCATCGGAGGCGGCCGCAGAGATCCTTGCGGCAGGTGCGGGAGAGGAGATTTATGAATACCTCGCGCCGCCCGATCTGTGGAATACCGACCGACATTCGGGCAAAAGCACGGCGGACGTATTTGCCGGCGCGGGGATCTACCTGAGAAAGACATCCAACGCGCGCATCCACGGCTGGATGGACGTTAAGGAGCATCTTGCCCTGCGGGATCGCACCGATCCGGTGACGGGAGAGGTGCGGCGGGAGCCGACGCTTACAATAGACCGCGAAGTTTGCCCGGAATTATGGCACTGTCTTTCCCGAATCCAAAAGGATCGTCGGCATCCGAATGATGCCGCATCGGAGCCGCACGAGCTGACCCATGCGCCGGATGCGCTGCGGGCCTTTTGCGCCGGACGGCCTGTGCCGCCGCAGGCGGTGCGAAAGCCGCGACTGAAAGAACAAGTGGCCTTTCGAAGAAAAACGTGATAAAGGACGGGAAAAATTCCCGTCCTTTATCGTTTGGTTCCAAATGAAGTCTTATTTTCAGGCGTTCCGTTCGTCTCCCCAAAAGAAGACGGCGACGGTACCGGGACCCGTATGGCTGCCGATGGTAGTTCCGATGTTGTTGATGAGCACGGGACCGTCAAGAGAGGGGAAGGCGGCTTCAATCAAATCGGCAACGGCGCGGGCATCCTCCATGCAGGCCGATTGGGAAATATAGCACTTGCCGCTATAGGATGCACCGCCCTCCGCGTGAGCCTTCATACACTCGACGATCTCTGTGATGGCCTTCTTTTTGCCGCGCAGCTTTGCGCGGGGGATGAGACGGCCTTCGTGATCCATGTTCAGCAGCGGACAGATGTTGAGCAGTCCGCCGAAAATGCAGGAGGCGCGGGAGATGCGGCCGCCGCGGAAATAGCTGGTCAGATCGGTGGAGAAGAACCAGTGATGCAGGCGAAGCTTTTCTGCCTCCGCAAAGGCGTGGACTTCGTCGATGCTGCGGCCTTCATCCCGCAGATCGGCAAGCTTATCCACAAAAAGACCGCTGCCGGAGGATGCGCCGAGGGAATCTACGATGAGGATCTTCCGATCGGGAAAACGCTCGGCGGCAATGCGCGCGGCATTGGTTGCGGAGTTGAAGGATCCGGAAAGGCCGGAGGAAAGGCAAATGTGCAGAATATCAAGCCCCTGGGAAAGATAGCCGGAGAAGAAGTCGAGATATTCCGAGATGTTGACCTGGGAGGTCTCGGTCACGGCGCC
>JAFYLV010000089.1 GCA_017556885.1 Clostridia bacterium
GAGTTTCTCGACTGCTGGCGACAGAAAGAAGAAGGTTCGTATTCTGCTGTGATTCCATCGTACATACCGACCTTCGGGGACGTTCATATACAGACCTGGAGTATTATACTACTTTTTTTCAAAAACATCAAGTAAAACCGCGCCTTACCGTCAAAAAAGAAGCGGCTGCCGTCCCATTTTCGGGCGGCAGCCGCTTCTTTCGGGTCAGCTGAGTTCGTTTTCGAGTTTCTGTTCGTCACAAAGGGTGAGTCTTACGGTGAAATACTCACCCTTCACATTATCCTGGAAATTGGAGTCGCGGTATACCGTCAGCTCCACAGCATCGCCGGCGGAATACTTATCCTTGATCTTGTTGAGCTCCGCCATGCTGGCAAACTCTTCGCCTGCAAACTTGGTGATGATATCGCCCTTCTGCAGACCGGCCTTTACAGGCTCCGATGCACGGAAATTCGAGATCATAAAGCCGGTGGGAACACCGTAATAGTAACTGTATTCCTCGCTGATGATCTGTCCCTCGATGCCGATGGCAGGCTTGCCTGCAATGTAGCCATACTGGATAAGTTCATCGACAATGGGCTTGAAAACGGCGGTGGGGATGGCAAAGCCGAGGCCGTCGGCATAGGTATCGGAAAGCTTCAGAGAGTTGATGCCGATGACCTGACCGTACATATTGAAGAGAGGACCGCCGGAGTTTCCGTGGTTGATGTCCGCATTGGTCTGCAGAAGGATGAAGGTGTTCTCATCCACCGTGATCTCGCGGCCGACAGCGGAAATGATGCCGTTGGTGACGGTGCCGAAAAGTTCCATTCCGTAGGGATTTCCGATGGCGACCACGGGATCGCCCACCTTGACGGTAGTCGAATCCGCAAAGGCGGCGGGCTTAAGGCCTTCCGCCTTGATCTTCAGCACAGCGATGTCAGAATCGCTGTCCTTGCCGACAACGACGGCATTGTGGGTGCTTCCGTCCTGCAGAAGCACGGAAATGCTCTGGGCATCGTCGATAACGTGGGCATTGGTGACGATATAGCCGTCCTCGCTCATGATGATACCCGAGCCGGCGCCCTCACCCATCTGGTTGAAATTGGTTACGACCTGCGTCACGATACCGACAACGGAGGGAGAGCAATTCTCGGCGATCTGACCGATGGTCATCTCTTCACCGGCAACGGGAGGCTTGATCTCCGTCTCCGGCGCCTTGTCCAGTTCCAGATAGGAATTGACCTCGCGGTCGGGATCGGTCACACCGGAATTCTGCGGCAGGCTGGCATTTTCAGAGGCGTTGGGGCCCACATAAAGCTGTAACGCACCATTCTTCACACCGACATATACGTAATCCATGGCAAAAACCGCCACAAGGCCTACGGCCAGCGCCGCCACAATAGCGACCGCCGCCAAAAGTCCGGTCATGCCGCTCTTTTTCTTTTTTTCCGGTACAGGAGGCGGAGGAACGGAACCCTCACGGGCTTCATTATGCCACACCGGCTCCTTCGGTTCTTCCTGCACGGGCTCCTGTACGGGAATTTCCTCCTGCACAGGCTCCTCTGCGGGTCTTTCCTCGGAAAGGGGCTGGTTTTCGGGCTGGGGATCGGAATCCCAGAAGAAATTGTTGTCCATATTATTTTCCTTTCTGCATTACTGCATGGGGGGATTTTCTTTATGCTCCGGCAGGCGGGACACCGCCTCCGACTCATTCTTTTGGCGATCCAGTTTAAGCGTAAAGGTAAATTCCGCATACTCGCCGGGAGAGGATCTTGCGTAGATCTCCTGCCCGTGGCGATTTATGAGGGTGCGGACGATGTAAAGTCCAAGTCCGAAGGAGTCCTTGGCAAGACCGCGGGACTTATCCACCTTATAGAACCGGTCAAATACGTGGGGCAGATCCTCCAGAGGGATGCCGCATCCGGTATTATAGACAGATATTTCACACAACCCCGCTTTTTTTGCCACAGTTACCCGGAGCTTTCCGCCGGGATCGGCGTATTTCTGCGCGTTATCAATGAGGTTGTACATGATCTGCATGACCGCATCGGGATCGGCCTGAACAAATACGCGGTCATCGGCAAAATCCAGCTCTACGTCCAGTCCCTTATCCTCGATCTGTTTTTCCAGCCCGAAGGCACATCGGCCGATGATATCGCAGATATTGATGCGGGCGGGATGGATCTCCTGCCTGCCTGCATCGATTCTGCTGGTCAGCAATAGCTTGTTGACCAGTCGGGAAAGGCGGCGGGTCTCAGAGCCGATGGTCTGCAGATATTCCTCCCGCCGCTCCGGCGGAATGGTCCCGTCCAGCATGCCGTCGGCATAGCCGGCGATGGTGGTCATGGGCGTTTTGAGCTCATGGCTGATATTGGCAATGAATTCGCTGCGGATCTGCTCGTTTTTCGCCAGCGAATCGGCCATTTTATTGAAGGCATCGGACAGTTCCGCCACCTCATCGTTTCCGTAAACCGTCACCCGGCGGTCAAACTCTCCCCTTGCAAAGCCGCGGGCGGCATTGCGCAGGTCTACCAACGGGCGCACCAGCCGCGCCGTGGAAAGGAAGGTCACCACCGAGGCAGCGCCCAGAATGAGGATAGCCGTCAGCACAAGCAGTGTCGACAACTGCTGGAATGCGGAATCCAGCGACGACATCCCCGAGGCAAGAAAGATATATACCGTTCCGTAACGGAAGGTATCCTTCCGTTTTGCCAGCACCGCCGACTTTTCCTTATAAAAATCGCCCATGGTGCCAACCATATACAGCCCCTGCTCGGGCAGCAGATACTGCAGCAGATTCTCATCGATCCTGGTCTTTTTCCCAAAATCCGTCCGTTCCTGCCCGGAGGCAGCAAAATCCAGGAAGATCCTGCCGGATGCATCTGCCACCACCACGGAAAGCTTGTAGATATCCGCCGTGGCCTGCAGCGTGTCGGACACCTGCTCTCCGCCCACCGTAAA
>JAFYLV010000090.1 GCA_017556885.1 Clostridia bacterium
CATGCGGGACCGTCTTATCGCCGGCATCCTGCAGATGCCCGAAACGGTGCTCACCGGCCATCCCACCGAGCGCCTGCCCGGTATCGCAAGTTTCTCCATCCGCTATATCGAGGGCGAGAGCATCATCCTTTCGCTGGATATCGCGGGTATCGCCGCATCCTCCGGCTCGGCCTGCTCTACGGCTTCGCTGGATCCCTCCCACGTGCTGACTTCCATGGGTCTCAGCCATGAGGAAGCCCACGGCTCTCTGCGCCTCTCTCTCGGCCGCTACAATACCGAGGAGGACGTTGACCGTATTCTGGAGGCGCTGCCCCCCATCGTGGAGAAGCTTCGCGCCATGTCCCCCGTCTGGAAAAGTAAAAAATAAGGAAAGTTGGAGAACGGACTATGTATACAGATAAGGTAATGGACCATTTTGCAAATCCCCGCAACGTCGGTGAGATGGAGGATGCCAACGCCATCGGCGAAGTGGGTAATATGAAGTGCGGCGACATCATGAAGATCTACATGAAGATCAATGATGACGGCATTATCGAGGATGTCAGCTTCCAGACCTTTGGCTGCGGCGCTGCCGTTGCCACCTCTTCCATGGCCACCGAGATGGTCAAGGGCAAGAAGGTCTCCGAGGCACTGGAACTGACCAATTCCGCCGTTGTGGAAGCACTGGAGGGCCTTCCGCCCCAGAAGATCCACTGTTCCGTGCTGGCCGAGGAGGCCGTAAAGTCCGCTATTGCGGATTATTATAAGCGCAAGGGCATTGATCCAACCCCTATCGTGGGCTGCACCGGCGACTGCAAGTCCTGCCATGCGCACGCGGAGCGCGATGAAGAGTAAGGTCCTGCTCGGCCTGTCCGGCGGCGTGGATTCCGCCGTGGCTGCCGCCCTGCTCCGGCAGGAGGGCGCAGAGGTCATCGGACTGTTTTTGCATAACGGAAGCACGTGCGCGGACGCAGACCTTGCGGCCGCGCGCGCCGTATCTCGGGACATCGGTATCGAATTTTGCGTGGCTGATATCTCCGCCGCCCTGCGGGAACGGGTTGAGCTTCCCTTTGCGGAGGAATATCTCCGGGGAAGAACGCCCAATCCCTGCGTGATGTGCAATCCTGCAGTCAAGTTTGCCGCACTGTGTGCGGAGGCGGATCGCATCGGTGCGGACACCGTTGCCACCGGGCATTATGCGCAGCTGAAGGAGCATCCCTGCGGGCTTTGGCTTTTATGGGATGATGGCTCCCCCCGGGATCAGAGCTATATGCTTGCCCGACTCGGGGCGGAGGTTCTTGCCCGCTGCCGTTTCCCTTTGGGCGGACTTTCCAAAGAAGATGTGCGGGAGATCGCACGGAAGCAAGGCATTTCCGTGGCAGAGCGGCCCGACAGTATGGAGATCTGCTTTATTCCCGATAACGATTACGCGGCCTTCGTGGAGCGCGCCCTCGGGGTTCCGCCGGAGGGCGACTTTGTGGACAAAGAGGGCAATGTTCTTGGGCACCATCGCGGCATCCACCGCTATACCGTGGGTCAGCGAAAAGGGCTTGGCATCGCGCTGGGTTATCCTGCCTACGTTTCCCGCATTGATGCGGCGCAAAACCGTGTGGTGCTCGCCCCGGCGGGCGGAGAATACCGGCAGGAGATCGTACTTCGGGATTGTCTGTGGCATGCGCCCCTGCCCGCGGCTTTTGATGCGCAGGTCAAGGTGCGCCACACCAAGCGCCCGGCAGCAGCTCGTGTTACGCCTGAAACGGGAGACTGTGCACGGGTCACTTTTGCAGATCCGGTCCGTGCTCCCGCACCGGGACAGGCGGCAGCCGTCCTGCAGGATGGCTTTGTGGTCGGCTGCGGATATATCGGTGATGCGGAGGCTTGAAATTCCACGCATCTTGTGATAAAATATAAATGTAATTTCCACGCGCATGATTAAAATGTGCAGAATACCGACACAATAGAGGCGAGGGTGCGAAAACTGTGCCCCTCAAAAACGGTTGTGAAGGAGCATGGCCATGGAGATCCATGTACGGCGCGGAGATATTTATTTTGCAGATTTAAGCCCGGTGGTGGGCTGCGAGCAGGGAGGCATCCGGCCGGTGCTCATCGTGCAGAACGATGTTGGCAATCGGTATAGCCCCACAGTCATCGCGGCGGCCATCACCTCACAGACGCATAAGGCGCGGCTGCCCACACATATTTCCCTATCCGGGGAAGAGCTTGGACTGGACCGCGATTCGGTGGTGCTGCTGGAGCAGATCCGGACCATTGATAAGCGTCGTCTGCGGGGTAAGATGGGCACGTTGGGTGAAAAGGAAATGCACCGGGTGGACGGCGCGATCGCCGTCAGCTTTGGATTGTAAAACCGTGGCTCCGGGCCCCGGAGGATGGAGGAAAAAACAATGATCCCTAAGAAATGGATGGCAATCATCGGTACGGTTATGCTGGTGTTCCTGCTGGCTACCGGCTTTTACGTTCTTGCGGCGGATTACGGAACGGAGGCTGATCCTCTGGTCTCGCTGAGCTACATAAACGATGTGCTCGCGCCCGCCATCGACAAGGAGATGGATGCTGCCATTGCAAGCAAGACGGCGGAATTTGAAAAGATCCTTGCCGAAAAGATCAAGCAGATGACCTCCGACACCGATAGCCTGGTGAACATGACGGAGAACAATTACAAGACCATGCTGGACGACAGTGAATTCCTCGGAAAGCTTGCTGCCGCGCTCGCAGGAGAGATGGCCGCCTCCGGCGGTTCCTCCGCCACCTTCAAGCAGGTCACCATCCCCAAGGGCAAAACCATGTATCTTACCATGGGTTGTGAGGTCCTGCTGCGGCTCGGCACCGGTACCCTCGTTTCCTCCGGCAATCCCGGCCTGGTGGATATGACCACCGGCGGCGTACTCAACGGAAATTCGAAGCTTGCCGCAAACCATCTCTATCTCGTTACCGTTGAGACCAACGACAGTACCAAGCGCGGTATCAGCGCCGCAAGCGGTGATGTCACCGTCATGGTTCTCGGAAACTACACCATTTCCTGATCACGTAATGCATATTTCGCCCCGCAGGATATCTGCGGGGCGTCTTTTTTTGCCCATATCGGCGTAAAATAGGAAAGCGCCCGGAAAAATGTGGAAGTTGTCATGGTTTTTTGCGGGTTACTATTGTCAATTTCTGCAAAATGGGGTAAAATATACAGTGGCGTATTGTTATGCCGCGGAATGGAGTTGCTGAAACTATGAATCAGATTTTATATGCGATTATCATGGGTGTCGTGCAGGGACTGACGGAGTTTCTGCCGGTGTCGTCATCGGGGCACCTTGCCCTGCTCGGTGCTCTTTTTGATATCGGAGAGAGCGCCCTCACCCTATCGGTCATGCTTCATGCGGGTACCCTTGCGGCGGTATGTGTGGCATATCGCAAGGATATTGCCGAGATCCTGCGCGATCTGTGGAATTTTGCGAGGTCTCTTGCCGGTAAGGAAGTTCCTTCGGAAGCGACCCGGGGACGCGGCATACGCATCCTTATGCTGGTCATCGTCTCGCTGCTGCCTCTCTTTGTGGTTTTTCCCTTTAAGGGCTATATCGAATCTGCCTTTTCCTCTACCATCCTCGTCGGCTGCCTTCTGCTTGTGACGGCGGTGCTTCTGCTGGTCGCGGACCGTCTTGCTGCCCGGCCGGGGCAGGATAAGGATGTGGAGAAGACCACCTGGAAGGATGCCCTTGTGGTAGGTATCTTCCAGACCGTGGCGCTGCTTCCCGGCATTTCCCGTTCGGGCTCCACCATCACCGGCGGCTTCTTCCGCCGGTTTAAGCGGGAATACGCCGTGAAATTCTCCTTCCTGATGTCGATTCCCACCATCCTTGCGGCGCTGCTTCTGGATATCCTGGATATTCTTGGCGGGGGCATGGAGCCGGAACTGCTGCTTGGCGGCCTGATCGGCATGGTGGTCTCGGGCGTCACGGGCTATTTTGCCATCGGCATGGTCAACCGCATCGCAAAGAGCGGAAAATTTGCCCCCTTCTCCGTGTGGTGTGCAGTGGTTGGCATTGTGACGGTCATTGTCTCCCTGGTACGTTGACCGTATAGAACAAGAAGTGAAGGTAAACTATGGCTGGAAAGAAAACGAACAGTAAAAAGAAAAAAACAACCTCCGCACCGGAGAAGAGCCGTCGCGGAGTGACCAAATTTGAACGCTACGGGCTGGTATCGGCAATTCTGCTGTTTATTGCCCTACTGCTCATTGCATCTTTCTTTACCAAGGATGCGTTTTTTATCCGCTGGGTCACGGCCCTTGGCAGCGGAAGCGTGGGCTACGGTTATTATCTGTTGCCCCTCGCTCTCGTATTTCATGTGATTTTTTTCTTCGCACCGATGCCGAAACGGGAAAAACC
>JAFYLV010000091.1 GCA_017556885.1 Clostridia bacterium
ACCGAGCCCGGCTCCGGCAAGCTGGATCCCGAGACCGGCCGTATCGATCCCAAGAGCAATCCCAAGGCCTTTGCCAGCGTCGAGGAGGCTCTCCTTGCCTACGATGCAGGCGTCGTCGGTATGCACTCTCTTATCCGCGTCCGCGTCAAGGGCGAGTATAAGGGTGAGCAGGTCTCCCGCATCATTGATGCTACCGTTGGCCGTATCATCTTCAATCAGCAGATCCCCCAGAATCTGGGCTTTGTGGACCGTGAGGATCCCGAGCACTGCCTGGATCTTGAAGTCAGCTTCAAGTGCGACAAGGGCAAGCTCGGAAAGATCATCGATCGCTGCATCAAGATCTACGGCTTTGCCAAGTCTGCCGAGGTTCTCGATGCCATCAAGAGCATGGGCTACAAGTACTCCACCCGCGGTGCCCTTACCATCTCCGTTTACGATATGACGGTGCCCAAGGCCAAGTACGAGCTCGTTGCTGCCACCGAGAAGCGCGTTGTCGAGATCGAAAAGCAGTTCAAGCGCGGCTTTATCACCGATGAGGAGCGCTATCGCGCCGTTATCGATGCCTGGAACACCACCAACACGGAGGTTACCGAGGCCGTCAAGAAGAACTTTGACCGCTTCAACCCCATCTGGATGATGTCGGATTCCGGTGCCCGAGGCTCCATGACCCAGCTGCGTCAGCTGGCAGGTATGCGAGGTCTGATTTCCTCCACCTCCGGCCGCACCATTGAGATCCCCATCAAGGCAAACTGCCGCGAAGGTCTGACTGTTCTTGAGTACTTCATCGCATCCCGCGGTGGTCGTAAGGGTATGGCCGATACCGCTCTGCGTACCGCGGACTCCGGTTACCTGACCCGCCGTCTCGTTGACGTTTCTCAGGACGTTATCGTCCGTGAGGACGACTGCGGCAGCACCGTCGGTACCGAGGTCTTCGAGATCGCCGACGGAGGACAGGTCATTGAGCCCTTTGCCGACCGTATGATCGGCCGCTTCCTCCTGGAGGATGTCAAGGATGCCGAGGGCAACGTCCTCGTCGCCGCCGATCACATCGTTACCGAGGCCGATGCCGCAAAGATCATCAATGCGGGCATCACCTCTGTCAAGATCCGTTCCGTCCTCGGATGCCGCAGCCGCGTGGGTATCTGCGCCAAGTGCTACGGTGCCAACCTTGCCCGTGGTGACCTCATCACCATCGGTGAGCCCGTCGGTATCATTGCTGCCCAGTCCATCGGTGAGCCCGGTACGCAGTTTACCATGCGTAACTTCCATACCGGTGGTGTTGCCGGCCCCGATACCAAGGATATTACCCAGGGTCTGCCCCGTGTTGAGGAGCTCTTTGAGGCCCGCCGTCCCAAGCGCACCGCCTACTTGGCTGAGATCGACGGTGTCATCTCCCGTGAGCCCGGCAAGAAGGGTTCTCTGGAGCAGATCACCATCAGCAACAGCGAGCTTGGCGATGTCAAGCAGTATCAGATCCCCGCAAGCGCCGGAATCCGTGTGGAGGAAGGCCAGACCGTCAAGAAGGGCGATCGCCTGACCGACGGTGTCCAGTCTCCCCAGGATATCCTTCGTATCCTTGGTGTGGATGCCGTGCATTCCTACCTCATCCGTGAGGTGCAGCGTGTGTACCGCGCCAACGCCGTTGATATCAACGATAAGCATATCGAGGTTGTCCTGCGCCAGATGATGCGTAAGGTTCGCATCGAGGACAGCGGCAGCACCGAGCTGCTTGCCGGCTCCATGGTGGATATCTTTGATGTTGAGGATAGCAACGAGGCAATTGCAAAGCGCACCGAGGCCGGTGAGGAAGGCTTGATCGCCGCCACCGTCAGCCCCGTGCTGCTCGGTATCACCAAGGCTTCCCTTGCTACCGATTCCTTTATGTCCGCGGCTTCCTTCCAGGAGACCACCCGCGTGCTTACGGAGGCCGCCATCAAGGGTAAGGCTGATAAGCTCGTCGGTCTCAAGGAGAACGTCATCATCGGTAAGCTCATTCCCGCCGGTACCGGTATCGACCGTTACCATGTTGAGGAAGAGACTGCTGAGGAGACCGAGGTCGAGGGCGAGGAGATCGCAGTTGAGATCCCCGATGAGGAGATCGAAGCCGTCGCAGAGGAGACCTCTGAGGAGTAAAATTGCTTCACAGAAAGTTTCTGTGAAAAGTATATGAAACATTTAAAGAGCAGGCAGGCCGTTTCGGCTTTTTGCCTGCTCTTTGAATGTTAAAAAACCGTTGACTATTGAAAACCTTTGTGGTATAATTGACAACCGTGACAGTATGGATTGGTGTGTGCAATGACTATGGAAACACTGCAAAAGGAACACATCGCCGTCGGCCGCAAGCAGACGGTAAAGGCTGTAAAAGCCGGACGCGCGACCCGGGTTTTTCTTGCGTCGGACGCGGACAGCTTCATCCGGGATGAGATCATTGCGCTTTGTGCGCAGGCCGGTGTCCCGGTGGATGAAGACCAGAATATGCTGAGCCTCGGTCGCGCCTGCGGCATTGAGGTACAGGCTGCAGCTGTGGCTGTCACCGAATAATTTTGCATTTTCTCCCGTTTTCGGGGGTGAAATGATATAAAAAAACAAATTTTGAAGAAAGGAGTATGAATCGATGCCTACTTTTAACCAGCTGGTCCGCAAGGGCAGAGAGCAGGTGATCTACAAGTCCAAGTCCCCCGCTCTGCAGAGAGGTTTCAACACGCTCAGCCGCACCCCCTTTGATATGAGCTCTCCTCAGAAGAGAGGCGTGTGCACCGTCGTTAAGACCACGGGCCCCAAGAAGCCCAACTCCGCACTGCGTAAGATCGCCCGTGTCCGTCTCACCAACGGTATGGAGGTTACCACCTACATCCCCGGTGAAGGCCACAACCTGCAGGAGCACTCCGTGGTTATGATCCGTGGCGGCCGTGTCAAGGACGTCCCTGGTGTTCGTTACCACATCATCCGCGGCTCCCTGGATACGCAGGGCGTTGCCGATCGCAAGCAGAGCCGTTCCAAGTACGGTGCTAAGCGCGGCAAGAAGTCCAAGTAAGCATCTTGCGGTAACGACTTGTTCCGCGAGATTCGGACAAATCTCCGCCGCTGCCTGAAGGCAGGGAAGGAGAGAAGTCGCTTTACCGACGATTCATATATCATAGAATATATGTTTCCTCGGAAAGGCGCAAACAGGCCTGCGATGACAGTCGCAGGAATTTGAGTACCTATGAAATCATTATGTGAAGGAGGGAAGTAAAGTGCCCAGAAGAGGAAACGTTCCCAAGAGAGAAGTTCTGCCCGATCCCATTTACAATTCTGTCGTCGTTACCAAGCTGGTCAACCAGGTCATGTACGACGGTAAGAAGGGTGTTGCACAGAGCATTGTTTACGGTGCATTTGAGCTCATCAAAGAGAAGACGAGCAGAGATCCCCTTGAGGTATTTAACGAGGCACTTGAGAACATTATGCCGGTCCTGGAGGTCAAGGCTCGCCGTGTCGGCGGTGCTACCTATCAGGTGCCCATCGAGGTGCGTCCGGCAAGACGGCAGACCCTGGGTCTCCGTTGGCTCATCAACTACTCTCGTACCCGTGGTGAGCGCACCATGCGTGAGAGACTGGCCGGCGAGATTATGGATGCTGCAAACAACACCGGTAACGCTGTTAAGAAGCGCGAAGATATGCATAAGCAGGTTGAGGCCAACAAGGCTTTCGCACACTTCCGCTGGTAAGTTAAGGAGTTTAATATGCCGAGAAAGACAAG
>JAFYLV010000003.1 GCA_017556885.1 Clostridia bacterium
GCTTCGGCAAGTGCTTTTTTGCGTTGCTGTTTCATATGGTGTGCTCTTTGAAAAGTAAGTCACTTCTAAAATACGGTTGACTTTTCTGCAGATTGTGGTACAATATTTCTTGCATCTAATATGGTTTGAACCGTCTTGGGCAATTGGAGCCCTCTGATCGTAAACCAGTTGGGTGCTTTTTTTGTGCTCGTGTCCGGAATTTCCCCATTATTGTCTGGCAAGTGACTTATGGAACTATTCTTTTCTTTCCTGATCATTTGTTTTACTATAGAGCAAGCATTCTCGTGCTTGCTCTATGTGTACCGCAATAACATCTTCATTTTTTTTGTATTTTCACACCGTATATATGCGGATAAAGATATACGTGTGTTACACATGATGGTAACGATAAGAAAACCGCAAATTGTGCCCGATGCTTATATTTCTTTTCTTGTACGGCGAAGCGGTTTATGATACAATAAACGCACAAGGCTTTTGAGCCGGCTTGACCAAGGAGGATGACAACTATGTATACCAAGCATAAATGGGAAAGTGACATATACTTTAACTTCGGTTATACCCAATATTTACCTAAAGATTTCGATCCGAATCAAAAATATCCTCTTGTCTTCTTCCTGCATGGCGCAGGTGAGCGCGGTGAGGATCTGGACGTTGCCTGCCGTCACGGCTTTATGAAGCATGTGCGGGAGAGCGATGCGGAATATCCCTTTATGATCGTAGCGCCTCAGTGCCCGAACGAAAAATACTGGGGATGCTATACGGAATCGCTGCTGGCATTTTTGGATTATATTTGTGAAACCCTCCCAGTCGACACGGATCGGATCTATCTCACGGGTCTCTCCATGGGTGGCACGGGAACCTGGATGCTTGCGATGGCGGCGCCGGAGCGCTTTGCGGCCATTGCGCCGGTCTGCGGCAGCGGAATTTCCTGGTACGGCGTTGCGCTGAAGGATATTCCGATTTTCATCTACCACGGTGACTGCGACGACACTGTACCCATCGATGACAGTATCGCGATGGTCAAATCGGTGAATCAGTGCGGTGGAAACGCGCAGATCAAGATTCTGTACGGTGTTAAGCATAACGCTTGGAATGCTGCCTATCGGGGTGATGAGCTGTATACGTGGCTGCTTTCGCATAAAAAACAGAAGGCTGAGTGATCCTTCGCGAATCGTTAGATCATACGAACTCAAAGCTCTCGAAGACTTCGGTATTCGGGAGCTTTTTCTTTGCGGTGATTGTTGTATTATAACGATTCTTGTGTTATTATCATAGTATTCAGAGATGAAAGGTGATCCTATATGATTCTGTTTGATCGGTCGAATTGCATATCGATTTGCCTGAAAAATACAAGCCCCTATGTCAAGCTTGCAGTGGAGGATTTGCGGCGGGATTTTGCCGCGGCCAGCATCTGCGGATGGACACCGGCATATGCGGAAGAGATTTGCAACGGATGTATTGTTATTGAGGAGAACACGGGTTTGAATGCGGACCCCGTTTCGGATGAGTCCTTCTCGATCCGGATGCAAGGGGACGTGATTTATATCGCTGCCCCCACCTATCTCGGAACGATGTGGGCGATCTACACATTCTCCGAGCGCGTGCTTGGAGTTGATCCGTGCTATCTTTTCAGCGATCTTCCGACGGAGCGGCGGGAAATTCTGGAGCTGGATGCGCTGCGGATCGAAGAGAAGAGCCCCGATTTCCGTTTCCGCGGGGTTTTTATCAATGACGAAGACCTGCTGACCTCCTGGAAGGATGGCGGCGGAATGCGCAAGATGGACTATGAGTTTTACACATTCACGGTGGCGCCGCAGGTGATGGACCTGGTCGTTGAGACGATGCTGCGCTTAAAGATCAATCTTCTCATTCCGGCGAGCTTTCTCAACATCGACAACCCGCCGGAGAAGGCGCTTGCGGACTGTGTGGCACGGCGCGGTATCTATTTATCCCAGCACCATCTGGAGCCGCTGGGGCTTTCGCACTTCACGATGAAAAATTACTGCGAAAAATTCCGGAAGGCCGGCGAATATTCTTTCTTCAAGCATCCGGAGTTGTTGAAAGAAGCCTGGACATATTATGCCTCCAAATGGGCGGTGTACGACAACGTGGTCTGGCAGGTGGGACTCCGCGGCAAGGCGGACCGGCCGGTCTGGGAGGAAGCAAAGCCGACCCGGGAGGAGCTTGCGGATTACGGAAAAAAGATCAGCGAGGCCATTGCGGTTCAAAAGCAAATCGTTCTTGACGCGACCGGCGGAAAGGCCAAATATTTTACGTCGACCCTTTGGATGGAAGGCACGATGCTGATGCAGGAAGGGTTGCTGGACACCGGTGAGGATATCATCTCTGTTTTTTCCGATACGGGAGTCAATCAGATGTACGGACCGGACTTTTTCGATATCTGTCGCGACCGGGCAAAACAATACGGCATCTACTATCACATTGCCTATTACGGATCGGGTCCCCATCTTGCTCCGCAGACCGGGTTGGATAAGCTGTGCTATAATATTGACCTTGCGTATACGGCGGGAGACCGCGCGTATATGATCCTGAATGCATCGAATGTCCGGGAATTTACCTTTGAGCTCGGCGCGTATGCGCAGATGCTGTGGAATACGGCCGGATTTGAGAAAGGGCGGTATCTGGAAGAATATTGCGAGAAATTCGGCGGCTTCCGCAAGGAAATGCAGACCCTGATTCAGAAATATTTCGATGCGCTGCCGGAAGCGACGAATCCCATCTGCTACGATTATATGAGCCACTATTTCACCTATGCCCGCAGGGCGTATCCGGAAAAGGTGAAGAATTTTGTAGTCAAAGACGGAATGCTGCTGACCTTTGCCGGCAGATATCACGCCATGGGTTTCCGGAAAAAGTTTGGCGGAAGCACGGAACAGACCTTGTGCGATGAATTTTACCGTGTGCTGCAGCCTGCGATCCCGGCCTTCCGCGAGATCTGTGACGGGCTTGCCAGAATTGCGGAAGAGGCTGAGGAGCCGCTGGCTCGCTGCATCCGCAGCGGTTGGCTATGCTATGCAAACACGCTGCGATATACCTACGAGTGGTATGCAAACCTTGCGGAGGCGCGGATGCATTATCAAGGCAGCGAGGGTGCCTCCGTGCGGGAAAAGCTGACCGCGGCATGCGAATGTCTGGAAAACCTGATGGAGTACCGAAAGAGCACGGAGTACGGAAAATTCCATAACTGGTATCGCGGCGACGTGAAGATGGCGGTGGCCCGCGAGCTGGAAATGACCCGTGAGCTGCTGGGGTATTCCGGAACACACAGATAAAAAAGCGTCAGATATAACCAATATATGAGGTGAGATTTTCTATGGAACCCAAGGATTATACCGTCGTGAAGATCGAGGGCGAGTACGCCTATCTCCGCCCGGACAACGGAACGGAGGCTGACGATTTGTTTATCGCCATGGCGCTTCTGCCGCCCGGCGTGGATATCGGAACAAGACTGCATTACGAAATGCTCTGCTATACGGTCATTGTGTAATATGGAAGCGTATAAAAAACCATAGTGAAGGAAAAACAATCATGTATCTTTACGAAACTCATTTACATACGGCGCCGCTGAGCGCCTGCGCCCGCGCCGGCGTGCGTGAAAGCCTGGAATACTATAAAGAAGCCGGGTATGCCGGTGTGTTTCTCTCCGACCATTTTATCGACGGAAACGTGAACCGGGCGATCCGGGAGCTTCCCTACGATGAGCGTATCCGTATCTTCTTCGGCGTAGCTGAGGAGGCGGAGGCAATTGGCGCAGAGCTCGGGATCTCGGTTTTCTCCGCCTTTGAGATGTCCTACAAAGGGACGGATTTCCTCGTCTACGGCATCGACAAGGCGTGGTGCCTTGCCCATCCGGATATGGATAAGATGAAGAAGAGCGAGCTTCTGCGCCTGCTTTGCGAGGACGGAGCCCTTGTGATTCATGCCCATCCTTTCCGGGAGGCGCAATATATTGATCATATCCGCCTCTTTCCGCGGCTGGTACACGGCACGGAGATCTTCAATGCCTGCCGCACGGATTTTGAAAATGAACTTGCGGCGCAGTATTGCAAAAACTATGGGTTGATCCCCTTTTCGGGCAGCGACAACCACGTAGCCGGCGGATTGAAGCGCTTTGGCGGAATGGCAACGGAGATGCCTCTTCGGGATGTGCGGGAATTTATCGATGCCGTGCGGTCCGGGGCGGCAAAGCCCTTTGTAAGGGATGAAAACGGGATCCGCCTGCTATAACTGACAGAAATAGAGAAAAGCCTGACGCGGTGCGTCAGGCTTTTCTTATGCGGAACTTTTTATTTTACCGTAACGGTGAACGCGCCGACGGGCAGGTCATTGCCGCAGAGGTTTGCGCGCACAAGGGTGGCGATGTTGGAAAGGCAGAAATGCAGACGGGAGGCATCCGCGCCCTCCGGGACGGTGACGGAAACGGTGTCGGGGGAAAGGATCTCCGCCGCGGCGGGAATCTGGTCATCTCCCTCGCCGTCAAAGGAGAAGCCGATAACGGGGGCATCCTCCGGGGTGTAAAGACCGTCGCCCACGTAGTCAAAGCGCAGGAGGATGCGGTCGCCCTCGCGGCGGGTCTCCACGGGCAGGGGAGAAAAGGCATCTGCCGGATCCCCGATGCCGTAGGTGATGGCGAGGATCTGGGAGGCTACGCGGCAGGAGGGCTCGAACTTGTGGGTGGAGTGCGCCCAGTCGCCGGCCTCGGGATCGGCACCGACATCGCGGGTGATGGCGAGATAATAGCCGGGGATGATGGAGAGGGCACGGTGCTGGCTGTCGCGGACATAGTGCAGATGGCGGAAGAATTTTGCGCCTTGCTCGCCGTAGGAGGAAAGCTGGAAATTGTAGAAGGGGAAATCGATGCCGAAGCGGGCGCGCTCGTCGGCAACGTACTCCGCGAGATCCTCGGCATAGCTCTTGGCCATTTCCAACCAGATACCCTCGCTTTCACCCTGGAAGAAGATCTGTCCCTTGAAGGCAAGACCGATGAGCGGGGCGATCAGGGTGTTGTAATAGCCGGCAACGGGGACGTTGGCGCCCTTTTCGTAGCCAAGCCGGTGCGCGAGTTCAATGGGCATGAGCTCCCGCAGGCAGGCGCCGCCGGCGCACATCATGACCATGCCGATGGGGATGTCCAGCGCCTCGGTGAGCATACGGCCGACATAATAGCCGATGGCGGAGAAGCTCTTTGCGGATTCCTCATCCGGAAGCCGCCACGTCCAGTCCGGATCGATGATATCCCGGGCGGGGAACTCGTGCCATTCCTTATGGGCAGCGGCGCCGCTCTGGGTTTGCCGGAAGAGACGGAGGGGAAGCTCCGCGCGGAGATCCGCGGCGATCTCCGGGGTCTCTTCGAGACAGGGCGCAAGCTTCATTTCCGCGTTGGACTGGCCGCCCACGAGCCACACGTCGCCCACGAGGATGTCGGAAAATACGGTGGTGCCGAAATCGGAGGATACGGTCATCTCCGTCGGCTCATAAGAGGCGGCGCGGGGGGAGAAGGTCAGCGCAAAGCGACCGTCCGCACCGACGGAGGCGGTGACGGTCTCGCCGTCCCACGTGCCGCAGACGGCGGCACCGGGATGGTCACACCATCCCCAAACGGTGATGGGCATGTCTCTCTGCAGCACCATATGGGAGGCGAAAATGCCGGAGACCTTCCATTCGGGCACGCGCCAGGGATCGCGGGCCGCGGCCTCGGATTCGGTTATATTGTCGGTGGGCAGCGCAAGGCCGCCCTGTACGTTTTCAGCCATTTTCATGTACCTGCCTTCTGATGTGTTATGCATATTATAGCACACGGATTTGCCGGGATACAAGGTGAAATGCGTGAACGGATGTGTTTTTTGTGGTGGATAGGAATAAAAAAAGAAAAACTTTTAACATTTTTACTAAAGACAAGTGCCGGGGAATATAGTATAATAAATAGGTAGTATTTTGAAAGCATAAACGGAAGGAGGTGCGGTCATGAACACGAAATTGCGTGGCAAGGTCAGGGAGTCGGTCATGGCCGTGCTGCCCATTACCCTCATCGTTCTCTTTATTTCCACCTTCCTCGTCCCGCTCAACATTGCCTCCGCCTCCATGTTCTTCTTCGGCGCGGTGCTGCTTATCGTCGGTATGGGCATGTTCCAGCTCGGCGCAGAGATGGCCATGAGCCCTCTGGGCGAGGGTATCGGCGTGCAGATGTCCAAATCCAGGCGGCTCCTGCTCGTGATGCTGTGCAGCCTTGTGCTGGGAATTATCATCACCGTGGCGGAGCCGGATCTGCAGGTGCTGTCAAATCAGGTGCCCGGTATCCCCAATCCCGTGCTCATATGGACGGTGGCGATCGGTGTCGGCATCTTTCTTGCCACTGCCATCCTGCGTATTATCCGGCACGTGGATCTCTCTGTTCTGCTCGCCGTCTTTTATGCGGCGGTGCTCATCGTTTCCTTCTTTGTTCCCGGCGATTTCCTTGCCGTGGCCTTTGACTCCGGCGGTGTGACCACCGGTCCCATCACCGTTCCCTTTATCATGGCGCTCGGTGTCGGTCTTTCCGCCATCCGCGGTGAGAAGGGGGCTGCCGAGGACAGCTTCGGTCTTGTTGCGCTCTCCAGTATCGGTCCCATTCTTTCTGTGCTCATTTTGGGCTGCTTCTACAGTCCCAAGGAGGCGGTCTTTGGCGCGCCCATTGGTCAAAACGTGGAGACCGTCAAGGATCTTATGGTCGTCTTCACCCGGGAGCTTCCCCATTACGCGGGTGAGGTGGCGCTGTCTATCCTTCCCATTGTGGCGGTTTTTGCCATCTTCCAGCTGTGCTTCCACAGATACCAGCGTCGCCAGCGTCTGCGTGTCTGTGTCGGTTTTGCCTATACCTACGTGGGCCTCATCCTCTTCCTTGCGGGCGTCAACGTCGGTTTCGCGCCGGTGGGCTCCCTCATCGGAAGCGGTCTTGCCGATTCGCCGAAGAAGTGGCTGCTGGTGCCCATCGGTATGCTCATCGGTTACTTTATCGTCAAGGCGGAGCCCGCCATTCAGATCCTGGATCATCAGGTGCAGACGGTCACGGACGGTCTCATCCCCGCAAAAACCATGAACCGCTGCCTGTCCATCGGCGTTTCGGTCAGCGTGGGTCTTGCCATGCTGCGTATCCTCACCGGGCTGGATATCCGCTGGATCATTCTGCCGGGCTACGTGCTGGCGCTGGTGATGTCGCGCATTGTACCCAAGATCTTTGTAGGTATCGCCTTTGACTCCGGCGGTGTGGCCAGTGGCCCCATGACCTCCACCTTCCTGCTGCCCCTCTGCATCGGCGCCTGTGACACCCTTGGCGGAAACATCATGACCGATGCCTTCGGCGCTGTGGCGCTGGTGGCGCTCACGCCCCTGATCGCCATCCAGATCATGGGTCTGTCTTACCGCATCAAGCTTGCCCGGCAGGAGAAGCTTGCCCCCGCACCCGTCATGCCGGCAGATATCGACGAAATCGTGGAAATCGAGGAGTGGTGACCGAATATGTTATCTAAAAATGACTCTCCCCGTATTCTTGTGCTGATCACCCAGCAGAAATTCTCCGAAAAAGCGGCGCAGATGCTGCGGGAAAACGGGGTTTCGCTGCTCTTCTCCGCAAATGCGGAGGGTACCGCGCCCACGGAAATGCTGGATATTCTCGGCTTTGGCAATACAGAGAAGAACATTCTTCTTGCCACGGTGTCGCGCCATTCTGCAGGCATTTTGCTGCGGAAGCTGCATAAGGAGCTTCGTCTCGGCACCGCCAATACGGGCATTGCCTTTACGCTGCCGATGTCCGGTGTTTCCAATCTGGTCCTTCAGCTAACCAGGGCCCAATCCGCCGGGGAAAATGCCCCGGAACGAAAGGAAGATGCGCATATGTCCGAATCCGAATATACCATGATCGCGGCCATTGTCAATCAGGGCTTCAGCGGCGAGGTGATGAAGGCCGCCCGTACTGCCGGCGCCGTGGGCGGAAGCGTGCTGCACAGCCGCGGCATCGGCGCAAGTGACGAGGTCAACAGTTGGGGCTTCAACCTGCAGGACGAAAAAGAGATCGTCATTATCGTTACCGAGAAGGAATCCAAGCTTGCCATTATGCAGGCTATCGGAGAGAACTGTGGTCTTAAGAGCGAAGCCAAGGGCATCGTCGTTGCCATCCCCGTGGAGGATGCGCTGGGACTTGCATAAAAATTTATAAAAATAAAAAGCCCCCTAAAGTGACCGATCACTTTGGGGGCTTTTTTTGCAGTCGATTTACTCCGCCTCGGGCGGGGGTTCGTTTTCCCGAAGGGATTTGCGGGCAAGAGCCGCGTTGGTGTGTTCCCGCAGGAGCGTGATGAGAATGGATACCAGCGGAATGAAGAAGATCATGCCGAGGATGCCCATGACGTTTCCGCCGATGAGGACGGCAACGAGCGTCCACAGAGGGTTAAGGCCCACGGAGGAGCCTACCACGTGAGGATAAATAAACTGGTTTTCCACAAACTGCACGATGAGATAGAGGATGATGCACAGCAGGAACTTTTCCGGCGCGGTGAGCAATACCAGCAATGCGCCGATGCCGCAGGAGGCAAACGCACCGATATAGGGGATGAGCGCAAACACCGCCGTAAGAATACCGATGAGGGCGGCATAGGGGATGCGGAAAATGGTGAAGACCAGGAAAATGAGGGTGCCGAGCAGGCAGGCCTCCAGACACTGGCCGGAGAAGAAGCGGGAATAGGAATCGTTAAAGAGGCTTGCAACGTGCTCAATATAGGCGGCGGTACGGTCGGGGACGAAAGCACGAAGGATCTTCTTTACCTGGCGCGCGAGATCATCCTTGCTCATCAGCACATAGAGGGCCACCACGGTGGACATAAAGAAGCTGACAACGCTGGTGATGATGCTGCTGACGGCGCTTGCCGCGGAGGAAATGAGATAGCTTGCGCTGTTGGTCAGGCGGGAAACCAGGGTCTTAATGTCCAAGCCGTTGAGCCAGGAGCCGATTTTGTTGGTGTTAATGCCATAGTCATCAAGGATATTTGCCCATTCCGGCCACTTTTTCAGCACAAAAGCATACAGACTGGAGACCGATTCGGCCACGGCGGGGAAGACCAGCGTGCACACAAGGAAGACTACCAGCACCAGAAGGATGAGGGTGAGAACAAGGCTTACCAACCGCAGAAGCTTTTTTTTCGGACGGTGCTTTGCCCGGGAAAAGAGTTTTGTGAAAAAGCGTTCCAGTCCCCGCATGGGCACATTCAGCACGAAGGCGATGATAAATCCGGCAATGACGGGCATGAAGATACCGGTAATACCTTTCAGGAGCCCGAAGATCTTCTCGCTATTGAAAATTATGGCAAAAATGATGGCGCAGATAATGGCGCTGAGGGTAACCAGAACGAGGGGCTGACGAAGCTTCTGTTTCATTGCGATCACATCTCCTTCAGAAACCGTTTTGATTTTACCCGGAAGGGCTTATAGCTTACATAATACGCTATAAAGCAGAGCGGCAGGGCGGCGAATACGTCAATGATGGAATGTTGTTTAAGAAAGACGGTGGATGCGCAAATCAGAACCCCGGCAATGATGAAAAAGCTTTGCCAGCCGGCAGTGCGGAAGCGGGGCGTGTTGCGGGAGGCAAAGACCACCGCAAGAGAGCCGACCACGTGCAGCGAGGGGCAGACGTTGGTATTGGTGTCAAAAACATAGAAGTTCGCCATGAAGCGGGTGAGAATGTTGTCCCGGGCAAATTCCGCCGGGCGGAGCAGCTGGCAGGTGGGGAAGAGCAGGTAGATCACAAGGGTCACGCCGTAGGTGATCATGATGTACTTCATCATCTTCCGGAAGGTGCCCACATCCTCGAAAAAGAGATAGGCATGCATGCCGATGAGAAAAACAAACCAGAAAACGTAAGGGATGACAAAAAGCTCGTTGAAGGGAATATAGTCATCCAGCGGGGAATAAACAGGATAGTAGTAGCCCGGCTGATAAACCCGCTCAAGCATCCCGAACAGGATACCAAAGGTTGGCCAGAACAGAAGGAGCAGCACATGGCGATATTCCTGTAGATTGGATCGGTTGACCGAAAGATAATCCTGTAATGTGTAGCGGTTTTTCATAACATATCCTCAAAGACCGTTTGAACGGTTACAGTTACATTTTATTCCGTTTCGGAAAGAAAAGTGTGAAAAAAGTGTAAATTAAGAATTAAAGAATTCCGGTGAGGAAAATTTCAATGCCGATGAAAATGAGAATGCAGCCACCGAAGATGGAGGCCTTGTCCGCAAGGGCGGTGCCGAAGCGACGGCCGATGAAAAGTCCTGCGGAGCAGATACCGTAGGTGACGACGGCGATGATCAGGCAGGAGACGAAGGCCATCAGCGCATCGTAGGATGCGATGGTAAAGCCAACGGAAAGGGCATCAATGGAGGTGGCAACGCCCTGCATAAGAAGGGTAGCGATCGTGCAGACCTTGCATTCGGTTTCTTCCTCTCCGCCGTGACGGGCATCCCAGA
>JAFYLV010000092.1 GCA_017556885.1 Clostridia bacterium
AACAGTGATCTTGTTCTCCCACCAGGACTGGGTAGCCTGAACATAAGCCTCGATCACAACCTCGGACTCCAGAGCCGCAGCGTCGTACTCGGCATAGGTCATAACGCCGTTGTCGACCTCAGAGGAGCTGGAGGCGGGCTCGGAGCTGGAAGGCTCGGTGCCGCAGGCAGCGAGAGAAAGCACCATAACGATGGCAAGTGCAAGAGCAATGAACTTCTTCATTTTTGGTTCTCCTTTTCGGAATGGGTATGTTGATACTTCAGTATCCAACCTATATTATACGCAAAAGTTTCCACAAGTCAATGTATGTATCATGCAAAACTTACGGCAAAATCGAAAAATCCTTGTCAAAAGAGACGTTTTTTGTCCCGTCACCCCTTGCGGCGCTTGCGAATCCGCTCCGCAAGGACGTATACGCCCATCAGCACCCATGCACCGACAAGGCTGGCAATGAGAACTTTGGCCGCCGCGGGCAGTTCTCCGAGGGGCTGCTTGCCCGCTGCGGATGCGCCGCACTGATCCAGGCGATAGAGCGCCTCCGTGTCCGCATAAAGCTTTTCAAAGTAGGCATCGTCTACCTTTTCATTGCGGCGGCAGGACTTGGTGACCGCTTCCACCAGTTGTCCGGCGGCATCTCGCAAGGATGCCGAGCCGTTAAATACCAGCGTGACAAAGGTACGGTCGATATTGTCCATCAGAAGGCGGGAAGCCTTGATCTTGATGTCATAATAGAGGTCATTGTCCTCTCCCTCCCGGGAAAGATAATCCCGGTATTCGGCGGAATCCAGCGCCTTATTCGTTACCGGCAGATACCCTTCCGTCTGGGAATAGGCGATCTGCACCTCGTTGGTCAGCATGTACTGCGCAAAGAGCCACGAGGCCAGCACCTCCTGCGGATCCTCCTTATTGAAGATACACATAGAAGGCCCCTGGGAGATCATGGTGGGATTCTCCGGATCAAACTGCGGGATGGGCAGAACCTCTGTCTCGAATTTCACCAGTGCATCCGCGGCGATATCGATAAGGGGCGCATCGCAGCCCATCCAGGTCGCGCCGGCGGTGGAGTCGATGGCAAAAATACACTGTCCCGCATTGAGGAAATTTGCCGGATAGCTGGAGATCTTGAAGGTGGAGAAAGCGCGGCTCTTTGCGTGCACGGCCACCTCGCGAAGCAGCTCAGCCGTCGTATCGTTGAAGATGAGCACCTCGCCCGCCGCATTGGAATACTCTGCACCCTTTTGCCGCAGCTGGGAGATCATCATATTATCGGTGGACTTGTAAATGCAGGGAATGAGCACGTCCTGTCCGTTGACGAGGAACTTTCCCTCGGCATCTTTTTTCATCGCCGCTTCACTGACCTCCCAGACAAAGTCCCAGGTCAGCACCTCGGGAAGCTCATATCCCAGCGCCTCCACATAGGTGCGGTTGACATAGCAGGCTTCGGTGGAGCGCATGTAGGGCAGCGCGTAATACACACCGCCGATGCGGCACTCCTCCAGGAACTTCGGGACGATCTCCTCCTGTCGGGGCCCGTCAAACTTCAGCTCCGACCCGCCGAGACCGTACTTTTCATCCGCAAACAGCCCGTCCAGGGGAACGACGGTATTCTCGCCGGTGAGATAGGTGGCAATATGGTCGGGATAGGTAATACAGACGTTGGGGGTGGTACCGGTGGCCAGATTTGTGATAACATCATTGTAGATCCGGCCGTAATCCGTATACAGACGCAGATTGACCTTGATGTTGGGATAAAGCGCCTCAAAGTCTGCAATAGCCTTCTGATAGATGCCGACCTGGGTCATATTGGTATCGTTTTTCGCCCAGAAGGTGATCTCATAGTTTTTGGAATCGTCAAATTCCTCCGGCATTGCAAAGCTCTGGGAGCTACGGGAACCGTGGCAGCCGGAAAGAAGCAGCGCGGCGGCAAGCACCAGCGCAGCAAGAAAAGCTATACATACGCGGCGTTTCATCCCTTGGTACCTCCTCTCGCAACGCCCTCCATGATCTTCCTGCGGAAGATCAGGAAGAGCACGATCAGCGGCACGGAGATGACCACCACCGCCGCCATCATGGCGGGGATGTTTTCACGGCCAAAGCCGTTTTCCCGGATCTCCTGAATGCCGTTGGACACGAGGAAATAAGCCTGATCGTCGGTGATAAGGCGGGGCCAGACATAGGAATTCCAGCACTCGATGACCTTCAGAATGGTGACGGTGACGATGGTCGGGCGGCAGATGGGCATCATGACCTTACAGAGATATTTCAGGTCGGAGGTGCCGTCCACCTTCGCGGCATAATAGAGCTTGTCGGGGATCTGCTCAAAGTTCTCCTTGAGCAGATAAATGTAGAACACCGAGGTCACCGAAGGAAGGATCAGACCGGTGAAGGTGTTGCGGAGATCCAGTTCCGTCACCGTTACGAAGTTTGTGATGATAACCAGCTCATTTGGGATCATCATCAGGGACAGAAAGAGGGTAAACACGAGATTTTTGCCGCGGAACTGCAGCCGGGAGAAGGTAAAGGCCGCCGGCACGATGACGATGAGCATCAGCGCGGTGGTCGCAACGGTAAAAATAACGGTATTGAGAAAATACTGTCCCAGCGGCACGGCGGTAAAGGCATCGGCATAGTTCTGCAGGGTAGGCGACAGGGGAATAAAGGAGGGGATGCGCTCCGCATTGTAGGAGCCGTAGCTCTTCAGCGAAGTAATCAGCATCCAGTAAAAGGGAAAGAGCACCAAAAGGCCCCAGACCGTCAGCAGTCCGTAGGTAATTCCGCGCATGACGCGTTGCCGGACGCGGGCAGCCTTTTCAAGCCCGGTATAATCGGTTTCCGGATTCAAGCCTCACACCTCCCCTTTCAGTGGTGGACCTTTTTCCTGCTCACCAGGAGGTTGATGCAGGTAATGGTCAAAACGATGGCAAACAAAATGATGGCTGCGGCGGAGGCATACGAGGGATATCCGCCGGAATCGCCGTAGAGCATATCGTAGATATAGCCGACGATGGTGTTCATCTCCGCGGCGTTGAGATTGGTGCCAAAGAGGGCTACCGCGTCGGAATAGGCCTTGAAAGCGCCGATAAAGCCGGTGATGATGAGATAGAAAAGCATCGGCGAGATCATCGGCAGGGTGATCCTGCGGAAAATACGCCATTTGGAGGTACCGTCCACCTGCGCGGCGGAATAGTAATCCCGGTTGACCGAGGCAAGGGCGCTGGTCAGGATGAGGATCTTGAAGGGCAGCACCACCCACACCGTGTAGAAGCACAGCACGAACATCTTCGCCCAGTAGGGGCCGTCGATGAAATCCACGGGACCCGCATTGAACCAGCCAAGCACAAGGTTCACAAGACCGTCGGAATAGGGGGTCTGCTTAAAGAGGATCATAAACACCAGACCCACGGCCAGGGTGTTGGTAACGTAGGGCAGGAAATACACGGTCTGGTAGAGATCGCGCAGCTTTTTGATGGAGGAAAGCCCCACAGAAATAAGCAGCGCAAGTCCCGTGGAGACCGGCACAGTGATCACAACCAGAATAAAGGTGTTCTTCAGCGCCTGCAGGAAATAGGGATCCCGCAGAACATAGGCAAAGTTATAGCCACCCACACCCACAAAGGTCTGCGAGGCGGAGTTATAGCCCTCCTCAAAGGAATAGATGAGCACGTCGATGAGGGGATAGACCATAAATACGCCGAGGAAGAGGATGGCGGGCAGAAGATAGAGCCACGCTTTCCGGGAATTTGTTTCCATAATTCTCAGCCTCCGCTTAACGGGCCCCAAAGGGAATGCGTGCGCCGCTCTCTGCGTCAAAGAGGAAAACCTTTCCGGGTTTCAGGGCAAAGCGGACGTCTCCCACGGGAACAAAGGCCGCATCCTCCGCGCTGATGATGGCACGAACAACGAGCGCCTCGCTGTCGGGATGGGTGGAAACTACGGACACGTCGCGTCCCATGACCTCCACGCGGTCAAGGGTGCAGGCAAGCGGACCGTCTGAATCCAGCACAAAGCCCTCCGGACGGATGCCCACCGTCACGGGGCGGTCAGAGATCTCCCCCACCGGCAGCACAGCGGCACCGCCGAGCATAAGCTTTCCTTCCCGGATCTCGCCGCGGAAGACGTTGATGGGCGGCGTTCCGAGGAACTTCGCCACAAAGAGATTGACGGGATCGTCATAGACCTCCTGGGGCTTTCCGATCTGCTGGACGATACCCTCCTTCATGACCACGATGCGGTCGGAGATGCTCATGGCCTCCTCCTGGTCATGGGTGACAAAGACGGTGGTGATGCCCGTCTCCTTCTGGATGCGCTTGATCTCCTCGCGGGTCTGCAGCCGCAGACGGGCATCCAGATTGGACAGCGGCTCATCCAGCAGAAGCACCCGGGGCATCTTGACCAGCGCGCGGGCAATGGCCACGCGCTGCTGCTGACCGCCGGAAAGCTCCGCCGGCTTGCGGTCCATCAGGCCGTCCAGCTGCACGAGCTTTGCGATGGCATCGGCCTTTTCGTTCATCTCCGCCCGGGAAAGACGGTCCTTTCCCTTGAGATTTTCCAAGGGGAAAACAATATTTTGCCGCACGGTGAGGTGCGGATACAGGGCATAATTCTGAAAAACCAGACCCACACCGCGCATTTCCGGCGGAAGATCGGTCACGTCATCCTCACCGAAAAAGACACGGCCGGAGGTGGGCTTCTGCAGGCCGCAGATAAGGTTCAGTGTGGTGGACTTTCCGCAGCCGGAGGGGCCAAGCAGTCCGATCAGCGTGCCGTCCGGGATCTCAAAGGTAAAGTCGTTGACAGCGGTCACCGTCTCGGCCTTTTTGCCCGCACGGCGTCCGCCGCGGGCGGGAAAGGTCTTGGTGAGATTCTGCAGAAGTATTTTCATACGGTCACGTTCCTTTGTGTCATTCTGCCGGGAAAAAGCATCCGCCCGGTTTCTGTCATTATAATACTTTTTTGCCCATTTCGCAAGGCGGCAGCACAGTTTTCAGCCTCAAAAAACAGCCGCCGCACCTCAAAATAAGGCGCGGCGGCTGTATGCGTTTTCTGTAAACGGAAAAGGATCTTATTCCTTCTCCAGAGCGAGGGTGCGGGTGGTCACGTCGCAGACCTCGGCCGGTCCGAAGTACTGGATAGCACCGGGATAGCAGTAGCAGGTCTCAACGGCCCACTGCTCGCGGTTGGCCTCAAAGAACTTGAAGGGCTTGCCGTCCAGCTCAACGAGAGCCTTGCGGATAACGGGCTTGTCGGCACCGTGGCGGCGCTCGATGTTCATCATCTTGGTGATGGGCATACCGCCGGCGACCCACTCCTCCGCGGGCTTGGAGAGGTTGGAGACCTTGGAAAGGTAACCGGTGTAGCCATACTGGATGAGCATGAAGGCGTTGTAGCCGAGGCTGTAGCAGTAGTCGGCATCGAAGTTGGAGGGGAAAGCGCAGCGGCCTTCGTAGCCGAGGAAGTGATGCAGAGCGGAGAACTTGCCCTTGTAGGTGCCGGCAGCCTTGCGGGCGGCGAGGTTATCCTTGACGAGAGCGGAGAAGAGCTTCTCGGACTCGATGAGGGAAACCTGCACGTTACCGTGGGGGTCACGCTCCAGGA